>JADFJB010000004.1 GCA_022566355.1 candidate division KSB1 bacterium | reverse complement strand
CATTCTTATAATTAAGATCTGGGAGCGCATCATTCTGTCGTTTTACCATCGCATCTCTCCGATCCGGATTCGCAATAAGATATTCTAATACTTTAGGAAGGTTATCATACTCTTCAATAACTTCGATACCATCCTCATTTGTGTAGGTTTGTGAATCCCATTCGCGCAATGACATCTTGACGACTGGACGCTGAAGAATCATAGATTCAGGAATCATTGAGGAATTATTGATAGCAATAACAACGTCAGCGGCGTTTATAGCTTCAATTTTACGATCCATTAACAGATGTACATTTGTAGCTCCCTTACTTTTTAACCACTCATGATATGCCCTGGTTATTTGCTGAACATTTTCATTAGAGACATTGGCTCGCTTCAATTCATTTGGGTGTGGTCGTACAATGAATTGCACATCATTTCCTAGTTCCTTGGCTGCTTGAATTACGGCATCATGGATAGAGTAAAGGTGATTTGAAACTGAGGAGTATATTGCTGATGTTCCTTCTGCATAACTAGCACAATAAAGTATTACAGGTTTCTGTAGATCCAATTCTAATTTCCCCCGTGCTTCATGGGAGGTCATTTTTGATTGTGATTTGTATAAGGAATCCCAGGAAGGTGAGCCTGTAATAACAACACGTTCTGGCTCGGTTCCATGTTCGACAAAAATATCTTGTGACCTTTTGCCGAAAACCGCAATAGATTCGGAATAAAGTGGTGGTATATTCCCTGAAAAATGGACTGTTGACTTTGTGAAAAGACCATGAGCAATTTGTAATGTCGGGATATTTTTTGTTGAAGCATATCCCACTATTGCTCTCTGGATATGGCTATTGTCACATCCCAGGACAATTAGCTTCAATTTAAGTCGTCGTGTTAGCGATTTAAGGGCCTCGATGACCATGATCTCTCCGGCCAATATTCCATAAAGACTCCGGAAAAAGTCTTCACCCGCATAGGATAAAAATTCTCCGGAGACAGAAGAAAATGCTTGCCGGATTTTATGTTTTTTTACTGCACTGGTTATTCCATTTATTCTTTGCACCGCGTCCTGTTGTGCACGTTTCAGATTTCCTTCGGGCGTATAATTTGCAAAATCAAGGATTGGCAATCCTGCTTCCTGGGCTACTTTCAACAACTCCTGGTCATTTACTACTGGACTATATCCTTTTTCACAGACGGCCTTAATTACAGGTAAACAACTTGAATTTCCCATATCAAAGAACAGAATTGCGTTTTTCATTCTTTGCTCCCCATATTGGATTTTGCCTTGTCCAGCCCCTGCGAGATAACAGGCAATAATCCACGTTCGGCTGGTTGCCCCAGGTTAAGTCCGCAATGTGTCAAAAATTGTGATATTCCTTCAATTCGATACCAGGATTCAGCAATAGTAGAGGCTTCTTCGATGTGTTGCTTTATTTGGTCAAAACTTTTGACTGGTATAATATTATCGAGCGCTGAATCAAAATCATCCGGGACAACTTTATGGACTTCCTGGCAATTAGGACACTTATGCTCACCAATGGCAACACCGGCAACTGTCGGCTGGTAACTCGTAAAAGGGTTGCTACAACTTCTACATTGTATTGAAATATAAGTCCCTTCAACGGCAGGACGAATTGCAATAATATCCACACTTCCAGGGTTAGAAGTAGCGCCTTGAATTTTGGTTGATTTCATAACTTTTTTCTCATTAATACAGTTTGATCGGTTATCCCCGCACCCACCCAAATTTTTCATACAGACGGTCCGAAATCATATCAGAGGCTTTTCGTTCTTGCTCAGGTGTGAACACTAGACGCCATTCATCGATACAGCCTTTGCGAAAATGTAACTGTCCTGCTTTGGGTTTAAGAGGCCATTTGAAATCACATTTTGAAATGCCGTAGAATTCTAAAATCGACCTGAAAAATATTTGAGGTTCGTTTTTCATATCCTCAAAATGTGTGAATAGAATATCTAATTGTAATCTTGGATCTTCACTTACATCAAGCCAACCCTCTACCCAGTTTATGAAAACGGGTAACCAATTCTCAATTTGGTAGTCAACCTGATTTATCAGTGGCAAATCAAAATAATCCTTAGGAAAATGATAAGTGGCGACAATAAATGGCTCTTTTTTCTTGAGTGCATTAATATGGTGCGTGTTCGATAAAATGACCTGACGCGGGTCACGAATATTCACAACCATTTTTTCCAGAGAGCTATTTACCATTAAAGAATTATAATTTGTTGGAGGTAGATGAGAAATACTGATTGCCCCATTTTTTGATAAAGATAATTTTTGGAGTAAAGAATAATTAATACTGATATCAGGGAATCGCCCACCGATGATTTGCAATTCTCCGGTAGTAATCATTTTTTCGATGGGTTCCATTTTGGCAACGATTCCTAAGCCATTGCGCAAAGAACTTGCAATAAATACAGTACCGGATTTTGGAATTGTGGCAATCAAAATAGGTGGAAATGTTTGCGATTTTCGAATCTGTTCAGACACAACATTGAAATTGTTTAAAGCAGTTATATCACCTGGATTCTCATACAAAGCCCATTTAAAGCACTCTTTGGCCTTGTGCAGATCGCCATTAATGAGGTATTTTTCACCTGCTAAAATATAGTTGTCTTGCGATTGGGTTGTTTCAGTTTGCATTTTCTCTTTCAAGTTTTTTTCACTCAAAAATGCCATTTATGAAAGCCTACAATTCATTTCTCTTGCTGAAAGAGCAATCTTTAATGTTGATAATCCTTCCTGGATGGGATTATTAGGCTCACCGCCATGTTGAACATGGTACAAAAAATGTTGGAGTTCATCGATATACATATCATTTAATTGCCAATTTTCAGGTTCATTGTAAGTATCCTTTACTTTTCCATCTGAGCCATAAACCAAGACATTGCGATTATTGAAGTCCCAATAAATGGTCCCTTCCGAACCAACTATTTGGCAGTTTCTATTATAATCTCTTTGTACAAAATTAACGTGTACATTGCTCAGGACACCAGATTCATGGCGAAGAATTATCTCCGCCAGTCCGTCGGTATCCAATCCTATAGCCTTAGCCGGTAAATATACAGCCGCTGCAACTTTCCCTGCTCCGAAGTACCACAGCGCTAAATCAATTTCATGTATACAATCCAAAATGGCTCCCCCCCACTCACTTGAAGCGCTATAACTTTTTCTGTAATCTTGCCATGGACGCCAATTTGGTAAATAAGAACTAAACTGTAGACGGGCTGAGATCACATCCCCTATTGCATTTTCATCAAGAAGCTTTTTTATCATAGCAGGTCCGGGATGAAAACGCATATTACACGCGACCATGTTGATCAATTGACGGTTTCTTACTTCTTTAATGAGATCATCTAAACCTACTAAAGTATGAGCCAATGGCTTTTCAATGAATAAATGACAACCATTTTTTGCAGCCGCTAATCCTACATCAAGATGGTGATTAGGCGGAGAATTAACCAGAACGACGTCCGGACGTTGGTCCCAAACGTGATCAAGAGAATGATATACAGAAACACCAAATTCCTGTTCTATGACGTTTTGAACCTTTGTAGATGGATCATAGGCAACTAAATCCGTTTTATCTAGACTCCTCAAATTTCTTAAATGTCGGCGACCTATTGAGCCACAACCTAATAAGGCTATACGCATTGATTAATTCTAATTTGCATTAATAATGTCAAATCTCATAAGGGTTGATAATAGACTCAGCTGAAAAAAATGATCTGGCCAGGTCTCCAATTTCCTGTCTGTAAGCAAACGATGAAATCAGCAAAGGAACATTCTTTTGATAAGTTAATTTTGACGGATGAACAATCTTTTTCCCAAACGCGATTCTACCTTCTCTTGTTGGATCAGAGTCGATTAGATAACATGTCTTTTGATGAATGACTTTCGACAATGAAAACAGCAGTCGTGTATGGTACCCAGACCCCCAGACATAAATTCTTGAATTATTGTTGATTCGATTTTCAATTTTCTCAATAATTCGCTCCACATATTTCTGTTTCTTTTGTGGTGAATAAGCTAGTTGCTCAACTTTCTGTTGAGCTAAAACTCTATACATAAAGCCCTTCCCCACATCAACAGTTTTGTTATATTTAAAATGCCTGAATGTCCTAATATAAAATTTATCATCCAAAAATTCAAACAAGCTATGTCCAGTAAAATACTGTGTATGGTCCAAAGTATAATCTAATATCGATTCAGTCATTTCTAAATTATCGGGGACTTCGATCAATAAATAGCCATTTGGTTTTAAAAGTTTCGATAATGCATTTTTTACTGATTGTAAATCCGTTAAATGTTCGAGAGTATGATTTAGGCTAATAAAATCATATTGTTCATCACTTTTGCAAGCATATTCAAACAAAGAATCTTTGATTATTTTCACATTTTTTGATGAGCCTGTTGGTAAATAACTGCTAACATCAAGGCAATGAGATTCTTTTACATGATTCGACAAATAATAAGAAAAGTGGCCAGCATAACCCCCTACATCCAAATGCAGACAATCCTGTATCAGGAATGGTTTAATATCTTCCATTACAGAATCAAACCGAATTAAGGAAGTTGAAGGAATATTGTGTGAATAATCTGGACGATAATAGGCTGGGCCTGAAAAGTAATATTGCTTTAATTGCTCTTCATTCCAAACATAGTTTTGGTATACATGTTGGCAGTAGCCACATCGAACTATTTTTAATCTATATGGGGCTTGTTCTTCATTAGAAAGAATCAATACCCTGTCTATAATTTCTTTTTGATCAGGACTACTACAAATAGGACATGATTCAATATGTTTTTTATTTGAAACTAACACACTAACACCATAACTCCGCACGACTTGATGATACTAATTATTATTTTCCTATTAATCATAGGCTGCTATTTGAACTGAACCTGTCTCTTTTTTTTCAGAATGATAACTCATTGCTATACTCTTATAGAGTGCAACTTCCTCTCGAGCTTTATTGGCTTTTGCTTCCTCTTTTATCTGATTGCATTTTATATTTATAATTGACTTTATGTAACCATAAATCATTCGCACTTTTTCTTTGAAATTCCTTGCATCATAAATCAGTGCAACTTTTAGTGCAGGTAGATTTTTGAGAAAATAATACAACCTGTTAGGTTTGACGTTTAATAAGATATTTCTAGTAGGGCGAAAGGAGAGTACACGGCTATTAATGAAATAATGAGCTAATTTATCCAGGTTGATCAGTTTATTAATGTCCGGGGTATTTAGTAATGGTGAGACGAATGGGTTTGCCAACTTGGGAACATCAAATACATCCGGGAATTTTTCTAAAAATTTATTTTTGTAAGCATATTCGGTAATGGGTGAATCCGGATAATAGATCATCACATTTCTATTTACTTTATAGACTTTGATCTTTCTTGCCAAATCGATTGTTTCCCAGCCTTGCTCGATTTTTTCACCAGGCCAGCCAAAAATCAAATCAATGTGAACGCGAATGCCATATTTCTTCAACACGCTGCAGGCATAGAATATATTCTCATCAGTTTGTGTCCTCCTTGCAGACAGCGTTTTTCGGATGTGCTCATTGCCACTCTGTATCCCCATGGTAACGCGATCGCAACCTGCTTCTTTGAGAAGTTTCACAACTTCTTCTTTTATATTCTCAGACCTTATATTACAAATAAATGGCGGCATTTTTTTTGAGATATATAATTCCAAAAATTCCATAACAAATTTACGATTTGCATTAAAAGTAGCATCATGGAATTGCACCCATTCGAGTCCGTAATTCTCTTTAACATATTCAAGTTCTGCAATAGTGCGCTCACCAACGCCATAGCGAAAATGAGGACCACCTTTTTCCTTTTTGTAAATTTTATTCAATGTTGCCGTCCCGCAGAATGTACAGGGATAAGGACAGCCTCTGGTCATCAAAAATGGCTTTGTCCGGCTATGGCGCAAGTGTGAGTACTTCATATGTAAATCCCGATCAGCCGGAGGATAATCATCAAAATTTGTAACCAGCGGGGCCCCGGAATTCTCATGAATATAACCGTTCTCTTTCCAGAATAAGCCTGGAATAATGGACAAATCTGCATTCGTTTCAACTCCATGAATCAGTTCAAGCAATGTTTCTTCACCATCGCCTTTTAGTACAAAATCTACAGATGGATGATAGATGAGATCAGAATAGATTGTTGTTGAAGGTCCACCCTGAATTGTGATCACATTATTTAATGAAGATTTTATCCTGGAAAAAATATTTACGACTTCGGATTCTTGGCCGATAAATGATCCAAAACCGACAAAATCCGGTTGAAAGGATTTTAATGCATCGATGAAATCAGGCTCAAAGGGTTCTAAGAAAACATCCACCTGGTGACCTTCTTGTTTTAAGACCGAGCTTAAATACAAGATACCGAGTTTCTCCACTCCCATATTGTCAACAAACGCAATTCTTGCCATATTTCCTCCAAAAAACCTTAATGCGAGGTTTTAATAAATTGTTTTCGAAATCCTGAAGTTTTCAAAGTCAGCTGTTCCCATTTCAATTGAATCAATCGAGCTATCATAATAACAAATCTTACCAGGCCAAACAGAACGTAGAAAGGCACATACTTTCCATAGCCCTTTTTTACAGCTTCAAACGAAAGTTTAAATGGATAGTGAATCAATTGATGATGAAAAATAGATGTTCTTTTATCCGGATACTTTATAATCAGTTTTGCATCACCCTTGCCATATTTTGCCCATTTATGCAGCCATTCTTTTAAAGTCTTAGAATGCTTTCTTGCTGAATAGCCGTCTCCTATTCGCATCTTCTGATTCTGTTTCTCGAAACGGATGGCAAGGTCAGTGTCTTCATTTCCGATCCTGCCCCAATATTTATCAATACCAACCTGCATCAGTACGTCTTTGCGATAAAGAGCCGGCCGACCAACCATATTGGTGGGTCCGGGCTTTCTGGATCGCAGGTGGTTCAACGACTCCATTGCCCGTTCCCAATAAGTTGAAGATGAATAGGAACGTGAAATTGCCTGGACAACAGAGCATTCATAGTTTTGCAAATTCTCCATCAAATTTTTTAAACAATCCGAATCCAGAACATCATCGGCATCTATAAAGGCTATATATGGCTGTTGTGCGATTTCAGCACCAATGTACCTCTGGTAGGCTAAACCTTTTCTTTCACAAACCGAAACTTTCACTCCCATTTCAGTTGCTTTTTCAACGGTTCTATCCTCACTACTTCCATCTATTACTATTATTTCAGAGGGCTTATTCTTTTCAATCGAGGTCAGGCATTCTACAATATTATTTTCTTCGTTGAGAGTACACACAATGGCGGAAATGGGTAAAGAATTATTTCGATTTTCTGTCTTCATTGGCAGTTTGTAGAACACTTAATTAGGGAGAAGTCGATCATAAGCGACTAAAAGCTTATTGAAATTAACATCCCAATTTGCCCGTTCGGTTGCTATTTGTCGATTAATTTCAGCAATTTGGTTTCGTTCGATTGGACTCAATTTAGAAGAAAGATGAATAATATTTGCAAATGATTCCCAATCATTCGAAGGTGCGAGCCAGCCATTCCTGTCAGGTTGAATCCATTCCCGATTCCCCGGGATGTCAGTGGCCACTACAGGTAGACCTGTTGCCAGAGCCTGCAACAAAGAAATTGACGTACCGTCACTTTGCGAGCAAGTTAAATATAAATCCGCTGCACTAAAATACTCGGGTAATAACTTTTCGGGAACTATTCCCGGACAAGAAATTACTTTACTGAGATCATGTTGATTTATGTATTTTTTAATTTTACCAGCTTGTGAACCTTCACCGAGCAGCAACAGTCTTAAATTACTATTCCGAAAATAAGCCTGCCGGAAGCATTGTAAAACCACATCGATCCCATAGATTTGCTCCCAGGAACGAGTTGAAAGGATAATAAAGTCATCTTCCCACCCTAGCTTTTTTCGAAATTCAGTCGAACCAGGCATTTGCCTGAACTGGTTTAAGTCAACGCCCCAGGGAAATTGAACAATACGATCATCCGTGTAAGTGATCAATTGCTGAACTTTATTTCTCACAGCCTGACAATCACATAAAAGCATATCAGATCGTTCCAGGGTATAGCTTGTGATCTGGCCCAATTTTTCATCTAGCTCAGCATCGACTAAAATATCCGATCCCCAGGATGCCAACATAAATGGATGAAAATCCACTGTAGCTGTTAAGTAGCCACAAGTCTGCACAGGACCAGCATGAATTAAATCTGGTTGAATATCGGATAAAACAGATTCAAAATTTGCTAAGAGTTTTAACCACGAATCAGGCGAGCTTTCGTTTTCCTTTCCTCCTGGCCAATCTACAGAGTGAATCACTTTTGGCAATGCTCGTTGCTCATATAGGATTTTACCGTTTTCTAAGCGTAAATAAAATACTTCATGATTTGAACCAGCAAGCTTGGATAAGAAACGGTAATCATGGGTAGTATAATCCCGGCTAAAATATAATAACCGCACTAAAATGAATTCCTAAAGCAACCTGCAATCACTCGATCATTTCCCAGGTGATGTGTTCTCCCTTTTTTAGCGTTACATTTAATGGTTTGCCAAGTACCTGGTCGATATCATACGGGAAGACTGCATCTCTTGGAGCCGGACGTAAAACATCAAAGGCACTACGCTCCAGGATTGAACCCTGCTCTAAATCTCCCGATGCCCGCAAACATCTACGCTGGACTACAACTGTGTCTCCCTCATTCTCGACGACTCTTTTATCTGTATCTCCAAGAGCATATTCCAATTCGCGAGTGCGGTCAACCATTTCTCGCCATGCATCTCGCGTCATTGAGAACGGATGATCCGGACCTTCTCTTTTGATGTCATCTGTGAAATGTTTTTCAATGACTCGTGCCCCCAATGCCACTGCTCCTAAAACCGTAGCATGTCCAGATGTATGATCTGAAAGACCCAATAGCAACCCAGGGAAGAGGGCGCTGTAATTTTTCAGGACATTCAGATGAATATGTTTGAAGTTCTCTGAACTACCAGTATAATTGGTATTGCATTGCATTAATACCAATTGTGAGTTGATGTTAATAATTTCTCGAACTGCTCGTTGAACATCTTTCATATCGGATGCCCCGGTAGCTAGAAGAATCGGTTTGCCCTTTTCTGCTACTTTTCGAAGCATCTCAAGCCATGTAATATCTCCCGATCCAATTTTAAAAGCCTGGACAAAAGGATCCAACATGTCAACCGTTTCAAAATCGTATGGCGTTGAAAAGTATTCGATTCCTGCTTTTGCACACTCAGCCTTTAACGGCTCTGTCCATTTCCATGGAATACTTGCATTCTGATACACTTCAAAAACAGATTTCTTCCATTTTGATTGATGTGACAGTTGGCCATTCAGAGATTCAAAACCTACTTTACTAACAATTTTTGCCGCTTGAAAATTTTGAAACTTAGCTGCATCTGCTCCGGATTCTGCTGCAAGGTGAACCAGCATCTTAGCTCGTTCTAATTCACCATCATGATTGGCGGAAATATCAGCAATGAAATAGGTCTGCTGATTGAGACCAATTTCCCTCTTGCCAATTTTCATTACTGGCATCGTGAAATTCTCCTCTCATTTCCTTAAGTTTAGATTCAAAACCAATTACTCTTTGGTTTTTGAAATTTATCAATCCGGATGCTAAATCCGGTAAATTAATTCCTAGCGCTTGACTCACTTTATCGCAATTCAATGATGTATTCCTGGAGCGAAATGCTTTCAAACCAGCTTTTTTAACAGATAATTTTTTGACCAAATCTGTGGAATAATCAAATGTTTCAGCCAATTTGTGTGCAAATTCATATTTGCTACATTTTTGCGATCCGGTAACGTGATACACACCCGTTAATCTTCTTTCAATCATATCCAAAATAATCTCACAAAGATCACTCACCAGAATGGGTGAAAAGAAAACATCATGAAATCCATGTAAAATTTGCCCGGATTCCAACCTCGACAACATCCACTCACTAAGACTATTCTTTTGCTGCATATTCCAGCCGTAAAAATTCGTTCGGAGGATTAAACTGGAATTAAGTTCTTCCTGAACGACCTGTTCTCCGGAGTATTTACTTTTTGCATATTCATTCATTGGAGTCGGGATATGCTCTTCAGAATAATTTCCACGGTGCCCGGTAAATACGGAATCCGTAGAAATGTAAACAAATAGTGCGTCAAGCTTATTTGCCGATTCAGCCAGATTTCGGGTTAATCCGACATTTATTCTATGCGCTGCAGTTGGGTATTTCTCACATTGATCAACATGAGTCATTGCAGCACAATGAATGATGCATTCCGGTTGAATATCTCGAAGCAAATTATGAACCAGTTCTTTATCTCTTAAATCAGCCTGAATTGAATTCAATCCCGGGTAAACCAATTTATGGCGGTGATACAGAGCAGTGATTTTTAAATTTCTTTGACTTGCTTGTAACACTAAATTTGCTCCAAGCAATCCACTCGCACCGGTTATTAAAATCATGATTTCTAAATTCTATTTTTTAAAAAATAAAAAGGGTGTTACTAACGTCCAAAAAAATCAATCGTTTTTGATAATGCTTCAGCCTTTTGTTCAGCTGTATCTAAATCATAGTAATTGGTCTTAAGTTGAAGCAATTTTGGCTGGATTTTTTCTGCAACCGGACATAAGCCTTTTGCAAATTTTTGCCTCTGATTCGGGTGAAACTTAGTATTTATAAATGCAGGTTCCAGATAAGTTAATTGCCATGCAGCGTATATTCCATCTCCGCTATTCTGTAGATAGGTATCTCTAAAATCGTACCAGCTTAAATCTGAATTTTGTAATTTTAAAACATAAGACCAACATGAATGGATGCAATCTTTCGGTTGACGTTGGGGCACTAACCAATTACATCCTTCAATGGCTTGTCTGTATAGATTTGCTACTTTGATCCGAATATCGACAAATTCGCTTAATCTTTCTAATTGACCTAATGCAACTGCTGCACACAGGTCTGGCATACGGTAGTTCCAACCTGTAGAAACATGACGAAGATATTTCGGATCCTGAATATCGGTTCGCGATATTTTTCCTTTGCCGATGCCTCCTTCAACTGCACCGTATCCTAAACTATTAATTCTCCGAATCTTCAAAGCTAATTCTTCATCGTTGGTCGTAACCACGCCCCCTTCACCGCTTGTTATATGTTTAGAGCTTTGAAAACTAAAACTCGAAGCATGGCCGATACTCCCCATTATTTGATCTTTGTAATATCCCAAAAAGCATTGTGCATCATCTTCCAGAACAAATAAATCGTATTGTTTTGCTATCTTCATGATCGGGTCCATATCAGGAGGCAGACCGTAAATGGCAACGGGAATTATCACTTTTGTATTGGGAGTAACACGATTCAGTATGGATTCAGGGTCAATGTTCCAGGTGTCAGGATCAATATCCGCAAAAACCGGGGTTGCATTTGCATGCAAAACCGCAAGTGCAGTACTAGCCATTGTGAGTGGTGGAACGATTACTTCATCACCTGCACCTACGCCGGCTGCGGACAGAATGGCATGCATGGTTGCCGTGCCATTGATAAATGAAATCGCATATTTTGATTGAAAAATATCGGCAAATCTCTGCTCAAGCCGGCTGGTCATAATGCCGTTTGAAGAGGTACTAAATTGTGATTCCAACACCTCCTGCACATATCGACTTTCCAATTCGGTAATTCTTTTCATCTATTAATTTACCGCTTCCTCCAGCATTTCAAAGTTATCCTGTAATGACAATTTGCACCCTTTACTCCTCTCTATCCCTTGATTAATGTTTGCTAGTGAGGGTTCAGTCTCCAGAAGATCAAGTATATCCTCCATCAAAAATATGCCTTTATGTCCCAGCCGGTCATATATTTCACGAGTAAAAAGTAAATCTTCTGCATAGTCTAATGTCCAGCGGTGATGAGATAAATCCTGTTCATTTCGAATAATTCCAATATTGAATTTTTGGGGATTTTTTAAGAAATAAGGGGTTACGTGCTCTCTTTCTGAAAATAAAATTGCTTCTCGCCATGCTCTTTCCAATGCATTGAATGAGAACACCGAAACCGCTAATCCTTCTGGAAATGTCGGATTATTTTCTTCCTCACCCAAAAAATCAAACTCAGGATTTGCTAAAAAATAACTAATAAATTTATCGATAACCTGGGGATCTTTGAATGGATCGTCTGCTGTTATGCGAACGATTACATCTGCGCCAACAAGCTTTGCGGCCTGGTAGAATCGATCTAATACGTCGTTTTCGCTGCCGGCAAATGATCTTATCCCATAACTTGATACAACAGTTTGAATTTCAACATCCTCCGGCTTGTTCGTAGTGGCAACCAAAATGTCGTCAATTTTTGTGCAAGCCTGGATACGTTCAATGATACGAGCTAGCAGGGGCTTTCCATCAATATTGGTTAGTGTCTTTCCCGGCAACCTGGATGAACCAATTCTTGCCTGAATGATAGCTACTATCCTTTGTTTATTCAGCATTTATTTCCATATTAGAGCCAGGCGAAATTATTCTTTATTATGAGAATACAAATTCTTCCTTTGATTCTATTGGCTCGTTCAGCAGCACCAAATCGAGTAACTCGCTTGTTCCCAGCCACCAATCATTCGTATCACTGCTGTATTTGAAGTTCTCATCTAATTTTTCACGTTTACTGTTCATTCTGTTATTATTTTGATTTGAATCCATTTGAACGACGTAATAATCATCAAATTCAACCGTATTGTGAATTTCATCTTCGGTAAGTAAAACTTCATGAAGTTTCTCTCCCGGTCGAATACCTATTATTTCATGACGGCACTCCGGAGCAATTGCATTCGCTAAATCAACAATACGCATACTTGGAATTTTGGGTACAAATATTTCACTCCCTTGCATTATTTCCAGACATTTTATCACTAAACCAACGGCCTTGTCCAGGGTTAGCCAAAACCGGGTCATTCTTAAATCCGTAATTGGAAGAATCCCGGTGGAGCGTTTTTCTTTAAATAGAGGGATCACACTTCCCCGGCTGCCAATTACATTGCCATATCGTACTACACTAAAACGTGTGCCGTTAGCTCCGGTATAGGCTTTTGCAGCGATGAACAATTTATCTGCACAAAGTTTTGTAGCGCCATACAAGTTAACAGGACTTACTGCTTTATCGCTACTTAAAGCGACGACACGCTTCACACCACAATCGATGGCGGCATCAATCACATTTGACGCTCCTAAAATATTGGTTTTGATAACCTCCAGCGGGTTATATTCCGCTGTGGGAACCTGCTTTAACGCTGCCGCATGCACAACTATATCAACATCATTAAAGGCTCTGTAGAGTCGATCTTTATCCCTGACGTCTCCTATAAAATACCGGATTGCCGTGTTTTTATCCTCAGGGAATATTTGTCTCATTTCATGTTGTTTTAATTCATCCCGGCTAAAAATAATCAATCGGCGAGGTTGATAACGCTCAAGCATTATTTCAGTAAATTTTTTTCCAAAAGAGCCTGTGCCGCCAGTAATTAAAACACTAAGATCTTTCCAAATCATACTTTTCTCCAATACTCTTCATTTGAATTTTATAACTCTACACAGCTCCGCCATATAAGCCACATGTTGAATAGACATATTTTGTCAAATTATCATTTTTCAGGTCGTTTAACTGAATTGAACAACTCAAATAAATCGAAGACTAAACCAGGGTTTTAACTCTTAACTACCCTTAATTTATTTGTACTTAATAAACATAGATGCGCTTAATATACTAAAGTAGCGTGAAGTCATGTGGCCTCCCAACCTGCTGACTTCTAAAAACAAGCTATTTTTAAATTCTTGATGATGTTATTTTCGTGTTTTTTTCTTGACCAGTTTTGCAAGAGATGATAGATGTATTTTACCAGATTTCGCAGCGGCAATGTTTTGTTTGATTATTTTTTCGAGGAGCTCCTTACGATAAATAGCTATCGACTTTGGGGCGTCGACTCCCAACTTAACCTGGCCGCCTTTTATCTCAACAACGGTAATAATTACATCTTCACCAACGATAAGGCTTTCGCCCGACTTCCTTGTCAATACAAGCATTTCATCTTCCTTGATAAAATGATTAATAATTACTACGGTTCATCAGATCACCAGAACTTTATTAGCCTATTCTTAAACCTGGGAACCGTATTTGATTTAACAAACTTCTAATTGTTCATGCTCGACAACTTTTTGAGCACTTACATTTAAAATCGGATATTTAGTTGAATATTGTTCATCTACCACGACAATTTGCTTGCCTAATTTTTTAGTTATATTGATCAAGAGAGGTCCAAGTAAATTTGCAGTAGATTTTACCGGATCGGATGAAAGTGTAATCATTGCGAATATCATAAGTGTGTCATTGGGATCCGATTTCAACTCGACCATATCAGACTCGTATATTTTGGGCTGATAATCCGACAAAAAGTTTTGAGGATCAACCAGGACAAAGGCCAAATCTGGATCTTCAATATTTACCAACCAGTAAAAGGGTTTTATATCATCAGAATCTAATAAGACGAATCGCTTATTTTCCTCGAAACCTGGAATACCGCGTTCAAACGAAATTTCTTCATCTAAATCAATTTCCAATTTACCCCAGCGCTTTGTATTTAAAACTTTTTTGCCCAAACTCACAATAAACTCCTCAGTTTACACTACTTCAATATACTCGTCAAAGTTGTTTCTATGATTTTGCTTCCAGCCAATAAAGCAGCCTGATATGCCACTAAATGTAGTTCAAGGAGAATGATAGATTCCGCGATATCCGTATCTTCTAAAGATGAAAGCTGTTCAGATAACGTAACAAAATCGTTTTTTATCTCATTTTTTCGATCTATAAAATATTTAACCTTTACTCCTATCTCGCCTATTTTTGAAACGATAGCGCGAAAATGATCTCGGTTTAATTTCTCCATGGAATCACGTATTTGGTTTTTATCATTTTTTTCCAATCCATCTCTTAATTGGATCAAGGTTTCAAATACATTTTCGTTTCCATAAAATATTCCGTTATAATCACTGCTAATTTCTGTTACATCGTTGTCACCGATACTTCGATTCACTGCACTTGAAATATTACCATCAGCAAGCACACGCGTTATCCTATTCTGATTATCCCTTATAGCTACAAAAGGTACTGAGTCGGTTTTCGTTCCTCCGAATAAGTAACCTTCCACAGAATCCTTATTACTCAAAGAAAAGAGATGCTCAATAAGTTGATTAACTTCAACAGCTGCAATTTGTCTGTCCTGATTGTTCAATCCGTCACTTGCTCCGAATATCGCTAAATCTTTTGCCCTATTGATCAGATTGCTTACATCATTTAAAGTATTTTCCGTTAATCCGAATCGACTAAGACCATCATCAATATTACGAATGTATTGATTATTCCGTTCTATTTTGGAGTAAATCCCAAGAACAATGGGTACTCCACTTGCATCGTCAGATGGCTTATTCAGTTTTTTACCTGAACTGATTTCAATTTGAAGTTCGCTAATACGTGATAAATTCTGTGCCAAGAGCGAATTCAAATTCGAAATGAATGTAAAAGATGTAACCCTCATATACCTACACCATATTTATAACTGTTTGCAACATTTCATCTACCGCCCCAATAAATCGACTGGTAGCAGAAAATGCATTTTGATATTTAATCAAATTAATCATTTCTTCTTCAAGAGATACCCCCATGATAGATTGACGTTGATTTTCTAAAGCTTTTACTACACTGGTTTGTATCTCAAAATTATCTACCGATGATCTTCTTTTTTGTCCAATTATTGAAACTATAGATTGATAGCTTTCATCAATTGTATTTGATGCATTTCTTAAAACTTTAGCATATCGAACATTTGCAATATCTAATGAACCAGCTCCATCTCCATTTTGACCATCTTTAGAAACTGCAATGTTTGAAGCATCATTGATGATTTCAGGTTTTACTCGGATTGATCCAGCTTTTATACCAGTACTGTTAAAAAATTCTTTGCCAGTACCCCCTTTTAAATCGAAAAATGTTTTGTGCAGAGTATTAACTTGCTCCACTAAGTTTTTCGCAATTTCATCAAGTTCCTTTAACTCATCGGATATATTTGATTGCTCAACCAATGATTTTAAAAGACCATCTTTTATATTTAATTCTTTACCGTTATGTATTGAAAGATATACATTATTTTGTCCAGCCTGATTTCTACTTTCCATCTCTAGTTCATAGGAATTTCCTTTATCCAGCAATATTTGATTACTGCCAAACAAGGTAACGGAGCCTCCTTCATTAAATATAACTTTGAGGTCAATATAAGTGGACAATTCATTAATTAGGCTATCTCGTTTGTCCAGCAATGAGTTATTATAGCCTGCATTGTTGCTATCTCTGATTATCTGTGTATTTATTTTAGCTATATGCTTCAATAAATTATTAAAATCATCAGTCCTGTTTTTTAACTCTACCTGAGATTGTTTAGCTAACGTACGCAGTTGGTTATCCATGTTATTAAGTCTGATTGCTAGTCTCTTTGCTTTTATGCTAACACCTGCGCGTGCTCCTGAGTTTTCCGGGTGGTTTGAAAGCTCTAACCAAGAATTCCAAAATTCATCCAAAAACTGTGATAATCCTTCACCAGTCAAATCATTGAAAACAGACTCCACAAATGCGGTATATTTATCCTCAGATTCATAGTAACCGAAATGCGCCTTTTCTTGCCAAATTCCTACATCGATGACTTGATCTCTGCCTCTTTGAATGCTGTCTATATGAACTCCCGTTCCTAGTAAAGATCCATAAACGGTGGCTGATGACAGTTTTAACGTTTGGCGAGAATAATTTGGATTTTGCGCATTTGCAATATTCGAACCGGTAACATTCATACCGGCTTGCTGCGCCATTAAAGCAGAGTAAGCGGTTGTTAATATGTTGTTGAGGCCAGCCATTATATTTGTTTATTTATGTATGAAATATCAGTTGCTTCTCTATTACCTTTAGCATCATAACCAGGCTGTGTCATAATCCGCAAATATTTAATTTGGCTTTGAATCATATCCAGGCTTTTTTGGATTAATAGTTTATTTCGATCTCTTTTCTTCTGAATTTTCTCTAGGCTAAAATCAAAGTTTTCTTTTAATTCAATGAGCTTATCCCTGTAATCAGGAGGAGAAGCCATAATCAACTCATGTAATGAATGCTTGTTTGAACCAGGCAAAAAAGTTTTTATCTTTTGATACTTTTGCTTTTCCGCCTCTTGCGATTCAGCAAGTAATCTCTTCTGATCTTTTAATATTGAAACAAAATCTGTTAATTTTTGATTGATAAGAACGTGGTATTGACTATCCAAATTGTTCACAAACTTTTGTAGTGATTCATTTTCAGATGATAACACCTGTACTAATGTTCTATAAAATTCTTCCGGAAGCGAAATAGCTTCTTGCTGTTTTGACATCCAACCTGTCCTTACTATCTAGGTTATTTCTTTTGGCTGTTTGGGTTTCATAGAATAATAATTTTGTAGAACCTTCTTAACATAGTTTTGCGTTTCTTTGAAATGAGGAATACCACCATAATTTTTCACATTTCCTGGTCCGGCATTATATGCTGCAAGAGCAAGTTCTAAATCATTATCGAATTGATTCAACAATTGCTTGAGGTACTTTGCTCCGCCTCTAATGTTCTCTTCAGGATCAAATGGGTTATTTACTCCCATCATCTTTGCTGTCGAATCAATAAGTTGCATCAAACCTTTTGCCCCTTTTGATGAAACAGCGTTTGGATTGCCTGCAGATTCCTGCATAATTACCGCATGAATCAGGTTTGGATCCAGGTCGAATTCCTTAGCTGATCTTTGAACAATTGGCTCCAAATTTTTTAGTTTATGGATCGAATCAAGTTTTCGGCCATTGCTCTTCAACTCATTCACACCATCAAGAATTTCTTTGAGAGGCGTCCCTGTGTCCAGTTTACCTGATAACTGCCTGAATAGTATATCTGCAAAACCTCGATTTTGACGCTTGGCCAATTCTATGGATATCTCTTGGTCAAACATACTTTCGTAGAAATCATCGGCCAATTTCCGGTCGAACAGTCCACCTTCAGGAATCGTGTCGCGCATAGTTTTTAGCATATGGGCGATAAAAATGGCTTCAAATTGCTGTGTCGCTTCTTTTAGCTTTTCTAACTTCTCTTTCCTGGATTCTACACCGGTATCATCACCAGAAATAGCTCTGGGTAAATTTGCAGTTGTGTTTAACGAATCAATCATTACATAATTACCAATTCTGCGTGTAAGGCTCCGGCTACTTTCAAAGCCTGAAAAATCGCAATAAGGTCGCGTGGAGTAACACCAAGTTCATTCAGAGCAGCGGCAATATCCTGTATTCTTACACTCTCTTTTACCAATAATAATCTTGAATTCTCTGTCGTCACTTGAGTGCTAGTTTGTTGTATAGCTACTGTTTGACCTTGCGAAAACGGCGCTGGTTGTGATATTATAGGTGATGCACTAATCTCGATGGTTAAATTTCCATGTGCGATTGCAACTTCCGAAATGCTGACATTCGTACCAACCACAATCGTACCGGTACGTTCGTTAACGACAACCCTTGCCAGTTGATCAGGTATTATATCCAATACTTCCATTTGAGAGATGAACTGAATCCGTCCAGCAGGATTTTGATATGTAGTTGGAATTGCAACTAACAATTGTCCCGCATGAACGGGAATAGCGATACCGGAACCAAAATTCTGGTTAATTATATCCGCAATTCGAATAACGGTTGTAAAGTCGGGTTGATGTAGGTTGACTCTAAGTGTATCCATCGGAATAGTAAAGGGTTTGGTTCTTTCAACTGTACCGCCAAATGGAACACGGCCAACATGCGTATAATTTTTGCGAACCTGCTCTCCCCCAATGGTTTTGATATCAAATCCTCCAACAGATATGGCACCCTGGGCTTTCACATAAACGTCGCCTTCATCATCAACTAATGGAGTCATCAGCAAAATGCCGCCTTGTAAACTTGAAGCATCTCCCATCGATGAAACGACCACGTCAATTTGTGATCCGCTTTGCACAAATGGAATCAACTCTGCTGTCACCATTACTGCAGCCACATTCTTGATACGGAGCCGTTGCGAAGGTAAAGTTATGCCGAAACGTTTAAGCATATTGCGCAGAGTCTGGTTGGCCATTAGGGATTGCCGGCTATCGCCAGTCCCATTTAGTCCAACCAAAAGTCCATAGCCAACTAAATGTGTTGTTCCCACGCCACCAATTTTCGCAATGTCTTTTATTCGAACAGCTTGAGCAATATTATTCATCAAACCGGCTAGAATAAAAACCATAAGTACAATAGACCAAATTATTTTTCGTATAACTTTTCTCATTGAGTCACTAATCCATAAATTAAATGAACAGTTAAAAGATAAAATCGATTATTTTTGAGATTAATCCTCTTTTCGTTGCCGAACTTGCAACACCCTTGCCTTTATAACGAATTTCCGCATTTGCAATATGATGTGACATAACAACGTTGTCACTCGAAACGTCTTCCGGCCGTACCCAACCGGTTAAAATGGTAGTTTGCCGGTCGCCATTTATTTCAACCTCTCTGGCACCCTTGATCTTTAATGCGCCATTGCGTGCAACCTCTACAATCATGGCGCTTAGTTTTCCGCGTAATTGGCCATTTTGACTAATACTGCCTTTACCTTTATATTCATTGCCATATCTAGAACTAAAACCCAATGGTGACAAAAAACCAAGAGATCCGGTCCCGCCTGCGCTGATACCCAAATTATTCTCACTTTTTGTACTGTTTGACATACTATTACTGCCACTTGATATTTCCATGATGTAAATCGTTATGATATCGCCTATACTATGGGCTTTGAAGTCACTAAAAAGAGAATTAGGCCGTTTTGAACTTTGCCCATGAGCCATATTGATTCCGCACATTATCAACATCAATATTCCAAATAAAAGTTTTCGCATAACGTTTGTTTTCTCCAATTAGAGTTCTATAAGAACAGTTTTTCTATTCTGAATTGTACCTACCAATTTTTTACGTGTAGATAAATTCTCAACTTTGATCATGTCTCCTATACGACCACCCTGCAGAGCTTTCCCAGTTGCAGAAACTTTAAGATTCTTCAACTTTACCACAATTTTAAGAATATCACCCCTTGTTACCAAAAAAGGCAGCTCAACCATATCAAAAAAAATTGGTTTACCCTTTTGGACAATCCTTTTTGTTTGTAAATTGAAGACATCTTCTAAATTCCTAAAAAACATTCTCTTAATAGTAGTGGACTCTATTCGTTGAATTAAAACTTGGTCCCCTGAAATCCTATTTAATTTATTCAACTGTGATTTTGCAACTACCATATTATCAAAAGTCTTAAAACGAACTGTAGTCAGAAATTTCTTAATCAAGGATTTATTTGAAAAAACAGCCACTTCTATCGAGTTTGCTCCCCTTTTTACCTTACCATATCTTTTCGATATTTTTACATCCCAGTTGGAAGGATTAACTTGAATGGGACTCGGTATTTCATCAAACTGCAGTATAACCTCATCATGAAACTCATGGAAATTATTCAATAAATTGAGTTTTATTTTATCCTTAATTATTTCAGTGGAAAGGTCAACAGTCACATCTCTACTTTTATCTACGTTGCTATAAGACAATAATTGAGATTGCCCGAAAAGGGGGTTTGAGAATACAAAGCTCATTAAAATAATAGATGTAATAGGTGTTCGCTTCACGGTTTGCCTCACATTATCTATGTAATCCATTAGCGGTTGAGAGCATTTCATCTGCGGTTTTAATCGCTTTCGAGTTAATTTCGTATGCTCTTTGAGCGATGATGAGGTTAATCATTTCTTCCACTACATTTACATTGGAAACTTCTAAAAAACCCTGGAGAATGCGGCCAAAACCCTCATCTTCCGGTGCTCCGAATTGAGCTTCTCCCGAAGCAACGGTCGGGATGAATAAATTTCTCCCAAGACTTTCCAAACCTGCAGGATTAATAAATCTTGCTAACTCTAATTGCCCGATAGATTCCGGGTCAGTTTGTCCTGAAAGAGTTACACTGATTACCCCATCCGGACCTACATAAAATGATTTCGTATCCTGGGGGAGTGATATGCTCGGCTCTAAAATGAGACCATCAGCTGTTACAAATTGCCCGTCTGCAGACAGTTTGAAAGCCCCGTCACGGGTAAAGGCTAAAGTGCCATCAGCTAGCTGAATTTGGAAAAAGCCGTCACCGTTTATTGCAAAATCCAGAGGATTTTCTGTGGTTTGAATATCTCCTTGAGTGAATTGCTTAACAATTGACATTGGCCTGGTGCCATGACCAATTTGGATTGCCACATTTGTGGCATTGGTTAGATCATTTTCAGCCCCGACACTTTGAATTTTGCTGTATAATAAATCTTGAAATTCTATTTTACTTCTCTTAAACCCTGTCGTATTCACATTGGATAAATTATTTGCGATCACATCAACGTAAAGTTCTTGTGCATACATACCGGTTGCTGCTGAACGAAGTGCCCTTATCATAAACAAACTCCTTTTTTCATCTTAAAATCTTCCAACTGAATTGACAGCTTTTTCCAGGGTGTTGTTTTGAGCCTGAATAGCTTTCTGACCAGCCTGAAATGCCTTTGCAATTGTAATCAATTTCACCATTTCATAAATCGGATTTACATTTGATTCTTCCAAATATCCTTGACGAAACATCGTATTCCCCACATCCACCATTTCGGAATTATCAGTCTCCTGGAACAACGACTCTCCCAATTTTAGCAATGAATAAGGCTTTTGGAAATCTACAATTTTCAATTTATCTACAAGAGCATTATTCTGGTAAATCTCACCATTCCCTCTAATTTCAACCTGACCGGGAAATAATTGAATCGGGCCTGCTGTCCCCATTACCTTATATCCATTAGCTGTCATCAATTGTCCATCTTCATCCAATTGAAAATATCCATTCCTGGTATAGGCTTCACCATCTTCGGTTAAAACTGTAAAAAATCCGGTTCCGTCAAGTGCAACATCGAGTGAATTGCCTGTTTCCTTTAACTCTCCCTGGGCAAAATTAGTCTGAACATTTTGTGATTCAGCTAAACTGCCTTGACTGCCATCAAAATTTAGTTGAACCATATTTCCATCAAGCAGTTTTTTAAAATGAACAGTATCTTTTTTGAATCCGGTGGTATTCAGGTTCGCAAGGTTGTTCGCAGAAATTTCTTCTTCCAACATTCTTGATTGCATTCCAACAGCACTTGTATATATTCCTTTGATCATAGATTTTTTCCTATTAATGGTTCAATTCATAAATCTTTTCGCAATCAACGTGCCATCTTTTCAATCATTTTCCTTAAAAACTTTGTGATCCCATAACTAATTGTTATTTATTAATTTATACTGGAGAATCCGTGAACATAGCTAGTTTTAACCTAGTATTGCAGATTACACAAACCGGCAACTTCTTCCATGTTGTTGTAGTTTAGCAGGATTGTTTTTCCGCTATGATTTTAAGGGAAACCAGCCTTAACAGGTAAGTTTTAGAAGGGGTAAAGTCGATTAAGTTTGTTTTTATTATTCACAAAACTGCCCCATTCAGAATAATGATTGAAGTACTAAAGAAGAATTTACGTCTGATTGTCAAATTTCGGTTCAGGTAATCTCTGAACCTTTTAACCAATCGTAACCAATGTCAGGATCATCATAAAGTATGCGACCTTCTTCTTCCGGATCATAAGTTTTCGATGTAATGTAAAACAGGGTTGCCGGACCACTTATGCATTTACATCCATGAGCAACGCCATGTGGGATTCTCAGTACCTGGGCTTGTTGGTTATCACCCATAAACAACTCTACTAGTTCTTTGTGCGTTGAAGAGTTTTCTCGTTTGTCATATAAAACTACTTTGAGAACTCCCGAATGAACGTACCACCAGTCCACCTGGTTTGGATGAATGTGCCAGGCTTTGATTACACCATTGTACATTTTGGAAACGCTCCATTGCCCAAAACCTTCTCCAAAAAAATCATCGGTAACGCGAATGATTTCCCGAAAAAAACCTCTCTCATCGCAATATGTAACTAACTTTTTTACTTGAACTCCATCAATCAAGGCTATCTTCCTTTAAGTTATTGTTTATGTGAGATCCCAAAAACCAAAATAAAGAATCAGTTGTTATTATCCAAATATCGCACTAAACATAAAATCTGTTTATTCTCAAATCATAAAATTATTAATTCAATATTCAATATCAAGATTAATTTTTTCTTAAAAAAACTTGTTTTCTTTTTTGCATAAAAGAGCGTTAATGTGAGATTATTTAGAGACTAAATAGGTTAATTCGAATCACTCAAATCTACCATTTTTGTATCTCCAAGGTAAGAGGTTTGGACGGGTTGCCTAATATCCCTTAGTTTTTGTGTGATTTCCTTGATCCTAACTGCATTTCGAAATATGACTTTCAATTTCTTTTGTGCCGAACCTTCCAGCATTTTATCTTCCAAAAGTAGTTGTACATTGCCAATAATTGGAGCTAACGGGTTATTGATTTCATGATTAATAGCTATGGCAGTCTCAGAAAATATTGCCAATTTTTCTTTTTCGACAAGTTCTCTTTCAAGCCTTTTAATTTCAGAAATATCAGAACCTATAAAAATAATGCCTATCATTTCATCCTGTTGATTGTAAAGTTTTGCCAATGAGAAACTAAATGGCACTAAATTATTGTTTTGATCTTTTAAATTAAGTGAAACATTACACAATTTATCTTTGTCATCCAATAATTTAATCAATTCTGAAAGCGACGGAGAATCTTTACTAGTGATTGAATCAAATGTTTGACCAACCAGGTCGGATATTTGATATTGCAATACTTCTACATGTCCGCCATTGTAAAAATTAATTTTGCCGTCTTTATCAACGATGAATAGAGCATCGGGGATGGTATTCACAAGATTTTTTAAAAAATCTTTTGCTTTGCTGATCACTTTAAACAGGTGCTGTTCTTTAACTTGGATCTCATGAGTTGTGAGAATATTCTGAATAACATTCAATAGTTCTTTTGGACCAAACGGTTTCGATAAAAAGGCAGCCATCCCTCTTTCCAAAAAATCCCTAATTTTTTCTCTTTTCATCTCTTTAGCAGTCAGCATTATAAATGGAATTTTGCCGACAGATCGATACTTTGGATCGTCCATTACTTCATCGAAAACTTGCTCGCCACTTTTACGGGGCATCATATTATCAAGAATTACTAAATCCGGCTTTTTACTGAGTAATTTCTCTAATCCTTCTTCTCCTGTCATTGCAGAAATCACATCGAATCCTGCATTGGTTAAAATATGACGAGCAATCAGTTGAAGGTTTTCATCATCTTCTATCACGAGTATTCGTTTTGACATAGGGCTTCTATATTTTGGACGTTAAGAATATGATTCAGCATTTTTAGAGTTTCCTTCTTGTACGCATTGGTTTTTGCATGACCCAAGTTAATCACGCCCACCGTGTTCCCATCTCTTATTACCGGGCAACACATAAACGATTTAATCGGATTACTCTCAAATCTTTGGCTTTTATGCACCGAGCTCAGGACTACCGGCCGTTGGCGCTCGGCCACCCAGGCTGATAAGCCACTCCCACTTCGGAAAGTTACGGTTTCGATCAGATTAAATCCCCTTTCATCAAGCTCCACTTCCTGCAAAACTCCGGAAACCGGATCTTTTCTGAAATAAGACACCCAGTTATACCCGATTTCTTTCTTTAATTCATCAATTATCTCTCGAATACCCGGTTCGGTTTTCTTTTGTAAGAAATCCAACTCTAGCTGTTCTATATCTAAAACAGCGGTATCTTCATATTGTTCAGTATACATTTTTCAGGTCTCCCTTCTTTAATGAATGAATTTCAATTTTTCCCAACATGATTAATCTTCCTTTTTTTTTGAATGAGTTAATCCAATTCTATTATTCAATGAATCCTAACACAGGAAACTCTGCTTACATTCAATGCTAACTAACCTGCGATCCTTCATTCTGATGATAATTCATGATGAATGAAAGAATCTTAGCAACAGGTTGATAAAGTATCTCTGGTATCATTTCTCCTACCATCAATGGATATAAAGATTGCATCAGATTATTGTCTTCCAAAATAGGGACATCATTTGCTTCAGCCAAATCAAGAATTTTGTCTGCAACGCAACCAACTCCCTTGCCGACAATTTGAGGAGCCTGGTGCAGTTTAGGTTCATATTTAAGAACTACGGCTTTATTCCTTTTTGATGTCAAGCGACTGCCTTTGTTATTTGATCCCGAATTTCATAGATATCCCAAGGTTTTGGTATAATTTTTTGGAAAACACCGATTTCTCTGCAATAATTCTCTTGCTTTTCATCCAAGTATCCCGTCGTAAGGATTCGATACGTATTTGGATGATTTTCTTTAAAATGGGTTAACACCTCTAAACCTGATATATCATTTAGTATTAGATCACAAACGATTAAATTGATTTTATGCTTCTTTGAATAATCCAAAGCGGTTTTTCCTGATTCGGCACAGATAACATTGAAGGGGCTGTCCTTAAAGACATCCTCTATAATTTCGAGAATCTCAATTTCATCATCTACAAATAATACTATTTTCTTAGACATTATTAATCTCAATTTCATAAAAAGTTATGCCCGAATATCCAAATTTGCTAAACCAATCCATTGTTTTCTAAATGAACCAATTTCTCTTTGCATGTCAAGAATTTTCAATTCTACTGATTTAATATTTTCATCGGTTAAATACTCTTCAAGCTCGGGTACTCTTTGTGATAAAAAATCTCGCAACTTTGGTTGTTCAACCCAAATTTTTCCAGCCAGATTTTCATTTTCATATTTCAAATCTATTGCCAAATGGTTCAATAGTGAACTGTTAATGATTAAGTAAACTGAGTCACGGGCTGGATTACCGCCATTGCGCTTGCCATTTTCTTTATCCGGATATATTTCTAAAAATGATTTCTTACCAAAATAGGATTCCGGCAAAGGCAGCTGCGCATAATTAATTTCTTCACTTGAAATAGTCATATTCTGATGGATTTTGTTACCATTAACTTCAACTAATTTCAGTTCTATTTGAGATTTGTTTTTAAGTACTTTACCGACAATTTTATCTCCGGCGAACAGTGCAATTTTAGATTGGGCAACCAAATTTATTCCTTTTGTATTTAAAATAAAGAAATCGTTTTTAGACATTGCCTGGATGATTTTCCCTTTAATTAATTCACCTTCTTGGAATTTCTGGGTAAAAACATCCGGTAAAACCGACTTAACAAAAAAGTTTCGTAAATTTTTTAAACCAATTCCATTCATGATGTTCTAAAATTTAGCATTAAACGGTTTCAGCAAGATTAAATCTCATATCGGGCGGAGTCATAGGACTATGACGTCCCCGAAAATTTAAGATTAGCTTTACTTCACCTTTTCCCATGTTTAGCATACGAGCAATTTCTTCAACACTATACCCCACCGAAGAAAACTGGCAAACCTTTTCCGTTGGATCTCCTTCATAAGGTAACGGATTTAAAGGTCTTTCATTGAATTCATCTTTAAAAGATCGTTGTGAATTTATATCCTCATTAAAGCTCTCCATACTCCGATTTTCTCCCGGTTGCTTATTTTGTACTTTTCGAAATGATTTTTTCGGTTTCTTCTTTTCCTGTATATTTTCCTGGATCTTACTGAGAACCTCTGTAAAGTGATTTTTATTCAGTTTTTTACTCTTCAATTGAAGCAATTTTCGACTTTTTTTGAGATACAATATCCACCCCAATAGAAAGCTTATGATTAGGAGAAAAAAGCCAAGTTGTAGATAGTTATTGAAATTCGCATTGAAAGCCCGTGCTGCTAAAGGTGCATAAGGATTAGTTTCAGGAGAATCAGACACCGGGCTTAAACCGGAGTTTGTGTCAGTTATTGTAACCCGGGGATCCTCCGGCACTTCTACTACACTTGTAGCAAGAACGGTTGAATCCGGTTGTGATAAACTATCGCTCGTACTGGTGATATTGCTTTCATTATACCTATTGGTACTACTTTTGTTATTTCTGCTAATATCACTTTCATTGTCACTATTGTTTTTGATATTCGACAGTGCTGTCAAAGAATCATTTTCTATCGAATTAATTTTATTCAGATATTTATTGGCTTCGCTATACTCGCCCTTTAAAATAGCTGCTTTTTTAAAATTATATTTGGCTTTTACCCAATCTTTCAATTTATAACGGAGTTGTCCACCTAGAAAATAGGCTTCCGCAAACCCAGGGTTTAATTTTATGGCAGAACGTACTTTAGTTAAAGCCTCAGAATATTCCCCGCTTTCAAAAAGCTGCATTGCTTTTTGATAATATTCTTGAGATAATTGTGAATTTGATTTCCCGACTGATTTAGATATTTTCTGATTGTCTAAAATGTGGATCCTTAGTTTATCTTTACTCTCATTTGTTTTTATGGATAATCTATTCGAAAGGACATTTTTAAAAGCCAGCAGTACAGTATTATTACCGAGTTCTAAAGCTTGGATATCGATACCTAATCCACTTAATGAAGCCAATAGAGCATCTTTATTATCTTGCTGAATGGTGAGTGGAAAAATCTTGACAAGTGTAGTTGACCGGGAGTCAAAATTTAATATTTCATGAGAAACCGAGGCATGTGTTGCTAAATTTATTTGAATGCCATTATCGACATTCTTAGTAGATATTTGCTCGATATAATTTTGCCCAAATAATTTCACTGTAGTTAATAAGACAAATGTTAATATTTGTAAGATTGAATAGTACTTCTTCATTAATTCTATCTCCTCAACTTCCGTTTCTTTTGGTTACTTTTGAATGGAATATAAATTTCAAATTTTGTTCCCTGGCCTAATTGGCTATCCACTGAAATTGTTCCGTTATATTTCTGTACGATTTGTTTGCATATTGATAAGCCTAATCCGGTACCACCAGATGTTTTTTTTGTGGAGTAAAGCAATTCAAAAATTTTTTCGTGATCTTTGGGATCAATGCCGGAACCATTATCTTTTATAGTAATACAAACACCTGCATCAAAAAGGCGAGTCCCGATTGTTAATTTTCCCTTGGCCTGCATTGCGTGCTGGGCATTGTTAATTAGATTAATAAAAACCTGCTGTAATTGAATCGGGTTACCATATATTACTGGCAAGTCATCCACTAAATTTGTACTTATTTCAATTTTATTAATCTTCAAATTATGGCACGTTAAATCCAAGGAACTATTAATTACCTGGTTGATGTTTATTTCTTCGTCGATACTTTCATTATTTCCTCGTGCAAAAGATAAGAGTGCATGAATGAGTTTTGATACTCGATTAGCCTGGGTTTCAATTACTTTCATCTTATTTTGTACCTGATCGGGTAATGAATTAGACTCGATCAATAATTGCAGCCGTCCCAGAATCGTGGTCATTGGATTATTGATTTCATGTGCAACACTTCCGGCTAATTCACCCAACGAAACCATTTTATTCGTCATCTCAAACTGGTTGGTAATTCTTTCAAGCATGCTCTCCTTTTCAGCTAATTTTGAGCTTAATTTGAGAATTTCTATTTTATCTGATATGAGAGTACATAATATTTTAAGATGGCTGAGGACTGATCCATTTTCGAGATGAATGGAATTCTCCGGTAAAATTTCAATCACACCTCTTGGTTGTTTGTTCTGGTGCAAAGGCATAAATATGGATTTGGATGGATGAAATTCATCATAACAAAACTCTGTTTCTGAAATAAATACTTCATTGTGAAGTTGAGCCCAGGAAATAATACCCTCTTCCAACTGGTGATTTACAAATCCATGAAATTTCTGTGGAAATACATCAGCGACAAAATGCAATTTTTTTCTTTCATCATATTCAAATAACGTAATACTTTTGCAAGGAAGTACTTTTTGAATTGTTTCACGATAACGATCCAAAAAAATCACCCAATTATTTAC
Organism: candidate division KSB1 bacterium; assembly: GCA_022566355.1. Taxonomy (NCBI): domain Bacteria; kingdom Pseudomonadati; species Candidatus Zhuqueibacterota bacterium. Next base: position 51,023 of record JADFJB010000004.1, on the reverse strand, counting down.
GCTATTTAACATTTGGAAAGATTTAATGAAATCAACATTTGTATTAATGGATTTATCAATTTCATGCATGGTTAGTGGCATATTCACTCCATTGATTATCTTGGTAATTGCTTAATTGCTTATCTCCCGGGCGATTTCGGACCAAATCAAACAAAGCTTGTTCTTTTTCGATTTCCTGACTAATTTTCTTAAAATAGTAGTCTTCATCAATATTGCCATTCCCATCCAAAACTAAATTTAGTGCAAGAATGGCCTCCTCCTGGAAGCAATTTGTTGAAAGATCTCCCGAAAAACCTGCACCAATTTTTTTGGTCAGGTAATTTGCAAAATGGATAATCCAAACGAGCCTTTGATGTTTCAGCGCTAATTGCGGTTTATGGTGGAAATAGATACCTTCCACAATTGAATCCGATAGGTTCCATTTTTCTGCAAGCCATGCGCCTGCATGTGCATGGTTGATTCCCGATAATTGCTGTTCTTCCGCTTCAAACATCGGAATATCTTCTTCTATCATTTGTTTGATAACAATTTCAAATTCATTTCTAAAATGCAAGCTAATGACATATTTGCCCAAATCATGAAGGAGACCTGTTGCAAAAGCTTCTCCGGCAGGCTGGTAACCACACTCCCTGGCAAGTAAACGACTGGCGAGAGCAGTACAAATGGAATGTTCCCAAAAAAGATAAATATCAAATGGAGCCGTATTATTATAGCAGGAAAATCGATCTATGACTGATACACTCAATCCGAAATTTTTAACCGTTTCAAAACCAAGAACGACTATCGCCAAAGTAATTGTATTTATTTTTCTTGGAAATCCATAATAAGCGGAGTTTGCAAGTTTTAAAATCTGGGCTGCGAGAGCCTGGTCTCCTGAAATAATTCTATCCAGTGTTTGGGCTGAAGATGATGGATGGTCAATAACCTCAATCATTCTAGCTATCGTTGTGGGTAATGTCGGTAAATCAAAAATATGCTGAATTACATTTTTGATTTGGTCTGAATTAATGTTTTTGCTCAAGAATATGCTCCAAACCTAAACTGTTATGTCGATTAGTTGCCCCATCTTAGATTCAATTTTTTCTGTATTATCTTCTGATGAATCTCCGGTTTTACGGAATTTCCTTTTCTTTCTTCTTCTGTTACGGTCCCGATTATCATCCCGAATCTCTACTTTCTCTCCGTGTTTTGATTCTTTTGTTGTAGTCGCTTCTTTAGTTGCATCCTGTTTTATTTGCTCTTTTATCTGATCTTTGTTCACTTGCGGTATAACTTGGGATGAATCATGAATTTTTTGTACTAAAGGAATTTTTGAAAGATTATCTTGTAAATGTAAGGGCGCTACCATAGCCCCTCCTTGTCAATCGTTCATGAATAAATAAACTCTTTAAGTTTTAATCTAAGGCGTTGAACCGCTTTGGTATGGATTTGGGAAACTCTTGACTCGGAAACTTGCATCACCATACCAATCTCTTTGAGAGTTAGATCTTCATAGTAATACAATGCTAAAACCAATTTTTCGTTTTCTGGCAGACTATTTAAATATTCAACCAGAATATCATTTAACTCATCATTCTCCATTATTTTAATCGGATCTTCAGATTTAACATTGGTAATTAGATCGTAAAGAGTACCGTTGGTTTCGCTAGACTCATAGAATTCACGATCGAGGGACATCATTGAGTTATCACCCACCTTAGAAAGCATATGTTCGTATTCTTCCAGGTCCATTTGCAATTCATCCGCAATTTCTTCAGCAGTTGCGACACGTCCAAGCTGTGATTCGATACTCATAATGGCTTTTTCAAGCTTTTTCGCTTTACTGCGAACTGAACGTGGTACCCAATCCAACGCTCTTAGTTCATCCAGGATAGATCCGCGAATTCTTGGAACGACATAAGTTTCAAATTTCACACCCATTTTTATATCGAATCTATCGATGGCCGCAAGCAGTCCCATTGTTCCTGCGCTTACCAAATCGTCATAATTCACAGAATTGGGAAGCGTAAGAATCATTCTTCCAACCACATATTTTACCAAAGGAAGATATTTTATGAGAAGCTTTTCTTTAATGGCCCGATTCTTGGTTTTAGTATACATTTGCCACAAATCACTGGGGTCTTCATTCTGATTTGTGCTTTTATATTCCTTTGCTGCAATTGTCTGCAGTGTCATAACTCGCTCTCCTTCTAGTTTAGCTTGTGCTGAACTCCATAATCGACTCATAGCCACTATGTGCCGATTCCAGCCAACGATTCATAATCTTCTTAAGTTGATCGATAAATATACTAGACCCCTCCCTTAGCGCTAAGGGTTGTTGTTGCAGTACAGATTGAATTACTTCATCCGAATAATTAAGACAGCCCAAATAATTGATTTGTCTGTGCAAGAATTTTTCTGTAATGAGATCAAATTTCTTATAGGCTTCAAAAGCATCGTCTTCCGACCTTACAAAATTCAAAATCAGGTATAATGGGATATGGGGATAAAAATAGGTCATCATCTTAACAATAGCGTAAGCATCGGTTATCGAAGTCGGATCGGGTGTGGAAACAACGAATACTTCATCGCAGGAAGCCAATTCACCAAAAACCAGGGAAGAAATTCCTGATGGTGAATCGATACAGACATAATCAAATTTACCGTCTAATTGTTGGAATTGAATGCGAAGATGGTTTAGAAATTCATCTTTTGAATTTAACAATTTCAATTCGCCGGAACCTGACGTCAAAATGGACAAATTATCCTGGTAAGGGAATATTACATCTTTCAATAATTTATTACCTTGCTTAACATCCAAAAAACCGAATTCAGGAGCCGTATCTGTCAAGATGGATATATTCGATAAATTCAAATCCCCATCAATTAGCAACGTCGGGCGATGGCTTTTGGCTAACAGAATAGACAAATTGAGTGCAATTATACTTTTACCGACTCCACCTTTTCCGGAAGTAATTCCTATTCTTTGGGTAGCAAGTGAGTTTTCAACCCTGGGAAAAGTTTCTTTTCCGGGTATTAGATCTCGTAACTTAGAGGCTTGATCTTTAGTCATGATTTTTTCTCTCCCATAATCATATTTGAAATGATCCTCGCATTAGCTTCCTTAATATCTTCAGGGACATTTTGTCCGGTTGAAATAAATGAAACAGGCTTTTGGGCTTGGTGAACGATGTTTAAAATATTGCCGGCTGTTTCTGTCTCATCGTATTTGGTGAATAATAAATTATCTATAGGCAGAATTGAATAATTGGTTAAAACATCTTGCAGATTGTCGAGATTACAGGTTAAACTCATCACCAGGCTGATTTCCAGGTTTGGACAATGGTCCAGGAATTTTGAGAGTTCTATGATCGCATCCAGGTTTTTTTGGCTTCTTCCAGGTGTATCGATGTAGATGGTTTCCATGTCCTGCAATCTTGCTAAAGCATGTTTCATTTCTTTTGGGGAATAAATCACTTCTAGCGGCGTCTTCGTTATATTGGCATAGGTTTTAAGCTGTTCGATCGCACCAATTCTATATGTATCTGTTGATATTAACCCTACTTTACGATTATCGTACACCGTGTCAATAGCAGATAATTTTGCTATACAGGTGGTCTTACCAACACCGGTTGGTCCGACGAATGCTTTAATTTTTTTCCCGGTTTTTTTATTTTCGTGAATGGTGTCAAATTCAGAAATAAATTTTTCAATGTTCTTACCTAGTATCCCCTTTACTAATTTTCTTGTTACCCTGACATTGGATTTAATTTCTCGTTCGACTTTTCTAAGTAAGACGGCTGCTAATCTTTTTTCCACACCCTTGGAAACTAGCATCGCATAAACATCCATAAACATTGGTGGAAATTCCGGATAGCCGTTGTTTTGTAATAGTGTGGTAATTGAAGCCAATTGGCTTTTTACATCTTCAAATTCACGCCAGGAAGAAAATTTTTCAACATCGGAATGGCCGGTAAACGGGTCTCGATTTGAATAATTGTGCGTGTACGAACCTGGCCTTTCCGGTTTACCGAGAAGCGTATTTATCCTGGAAACTGAAGCAGCTGAATTATTGGATGTAGCTGTAAATAATTGATCGGCGATATTATTATATTTTTGATAATCGTCATCCAGGGCAGCAGTAACTTCCACAAATTTTTTCTTAGTTTTGGGATCTGCTTTCTCCTGTACATGCAAAATAATTGCATGGTCACCCAAAACTTCTTTAACCTGCTGCATCGCAACCTTGGTATCTGGAGCAGAGAATTTTTTAATTTTCATTTTCTAACCTTACTATTCCAATTGATTGAATATCTACTTCGCTTGGGATTTCATTATAAGACAATACGGCAGTTTGTGGGAACGCCAGCTCTAATAGCTTTCTTAAAAAGGACCGTATTGCTGGAGAACATAAAATCAAAGGATTTAAACTTCTGTGTGCCATGACTCCTGATTCCTTTTCAACAGTGCGATATAGAGCCTTCAGGGTATCCGGAGGTAAATTGAGGCCGATATTTTTATTTTGTGCTAAATTATCAGCCAGGTATTTTTCTAACGAAGGCTCGAGAGTCAAAGTATAAACCACATTATCTTCTGATAAATAGGGTTTATAGATTGTCTTCGCTAAGTTGCTCCTTACAAATTCAGTCAATATATCTGGCTCTTTGGTTAAATTTGAATGATTAGCCAAGGTTTCCAGAATTGAGACCATATCTCTTATAGAAACTCTTTCCCTAAGAAGGTTTTGTAACACTTTCTGGATTTTCCCGATTGTAAGAAGATTGGGAATTAATTCCTCAACAATTGTATTGTTTTCTTGCTTGACATTTTCAACTAAGTCATTGACATCTTCCCTGGTCAAAATTTCATCAGCATGCTTTTTTAGAATTTCTTTCAAATGAGTTACAAGCACAGCACCCGGCTCGATAACTGTGTATCCTTCTTTTTCAGCTTCATCTTTTTGATTCGTCGATATCCAGATAGCAGGCAATCCAAAAGCCGGATCTTTTGTTTCAATTCCATCAAACTTTTTAGTCAATTCACCAGCCGGAAGGGCCATAATTCTATTCAGATAAATTTCTCCTTTGGCAACTTCAGCTCCCCTTATTTTAATCACGTAATCCTCTGGTCCCAGCCCAATATTGTCTCTAATTCTAATTGGCGGAACGATAATGCCTATTTCTAATGCGCATTGTTTTCGAATAGAGGTTATCCTGTGTAAAAGATCCCCGTTATTGTCTTCATCTACTAATGGTATTAATCCGTAGCCTATTTCGATCTCTAATGGATCCACTTGTAAGTAACGGTTGAAGTTTTCTTCTTCCGGCTCTTTGCTCTCTTCCAGCTCTGATTGTTTTTGTAGTTCAGTTTCCTTTTGAGAAGAGATTAAACTTCGGGCCACAACTGCACTTAAACTTGCTAAAATAAAAAATGGAAAAAAAGGTAAACCCGGAGCAAAACCAAACATAAATAATGAAACTGCAACAATGTATAACGCTCTCGGTTGACTCAGGATCTGCTTGGTTAAATCTTCACCTAAACTAGAACCCGAAGATGCCCTTGTTACAATTATACCAGCGCTAGTTGACAAAATCAATGCGGGTATTTGGGATACCAATCCGTCACCAATTGTCAAAAGCATATAAGTTTGTAAAGCACCTGCTAAATCCATATCCTTTTGAAATACCCCGATGATGAACCCACCCAGGATATTTACTGCAGTTACAATCAATCCTGCAATTGCATCGCCCCTTACAAATTTCGAGGCGCCATCCATCGCTCCGTAAAAATCAGCTTCATTTGAAATTTTTTCACGCCTTGATCTCGCTTCCATTTCATCTACAATGCCCGCATTTAAATCAGCGTCAATTGCCATTTGTTTTCCGGGCATGGCATCCAAAGTAAATCGTGCGGCTACTTCTGCAATTCTACCAGCACCTTTAGTGATAACCACAAATTGAATAATCACAAGAATCAGGAAAATGATAAATCCAACTACATAATTACCGCCAACAACAAAATCACCAAACGCCGAAATTACATTACCTGCGTATGCATCTCCCAAAATGAGTCTTGTCGTAGCCACATTAAGCGAAAGTCTAAAAAGGGTCAATATCAAAAGCATACCGGGGAAAACAGAAAATTCGAGTGGTTCATTTATATAGAGTGTGACCAATAACACAGTTAGTGCGAAAGTGATGTTTATAACCAATAACAAATCCATGAAAGCGGTGGGTATCGGCACAATCATGATCGTCAAAATCAAGATGATGCCAAATGCCATCAGGATATCGCTATGGCCCGTAATCCGGGAGATCAAATTTCTTGCTGGTTGATTCACTTACTAATTTGCTTTCTGTTTTAGGCCATACACATATGCCAATATCTCTGCAACACTTCGGTAAAGGTCCAATGGGATTTGCATACCCAGGTCACACATCTTGTAAATTGTTTTGGCTAATTTTGGATTTTCAACGATGGGCACACCGTGCTCTTTGGCAATCTCTTTAATCTTATGGGCCATTTTCCGAGCGCCCTTCGCAATAACTATAGGAGCTTCGGCTTCTTCTGACTTGTATTTCAAAGCAACCGCATAGTGAATTGGGTTCGTGATCACAACATCAGCCTTAGGCACTTCAGTCATCATTCGTTTTCTTGAGGCTTCCCGCTGAATACTGCGAATGCGGGCTTTCATTATCGGATCACCTTCTTGCTCTTTTATTTCTTCTTTGACTTCTTGCTTAGTCATCCTCAAACTTTTTTCATATTCCCATTTTTGGAATGCATAATCAAATGCTGCTAAAGCCACAATACCAATTGAAGCCCGTAAAGAGATTTTCAGCATCGTCATCCCGATAAAAGCAAATATGTAGGCGACATTTTGATCCATAAGCGGAATGAAATCTTCAGATGCACTTTTGATAGCAGAGAAAATCAAAAAACCTACAACAATTATTTTGATAATACTCTTAACAAGATCGGCAACGGATTTGGCAGAAAACATCCGTTTAAATCCACTTAAGGGACTTATCTTTTTAAGTTCAAATTTAAGCGCTTGTCCTGAAACCATAAATCCTACCTGCATAACATTGGCTGTTATACCAAGTAAAAAAATACTAAGGAGGATTGGACCAACGGTTTTCAACAGCAACAAGATACCATTATAGCTGTAACCCTGGATGCTCGTTGCCGTAATCTCAAACTCTGTGGCATGAGTAAAGACATCTGTCATAAAAAAACGGATATTCCCGACGAAATAACTTGCCGTGAATGAAAGAGCCAATGTACCAGTCAAGAGGATGACAGCTGTGTTGACCTCTGTACTTTTAACAACTGTACCTTTTTTTCGGCTGTCTTCACGCTTCTTCGATGTAGCTCGTTCAGTTTTTTCTGCTGCTGTTGCAGGCATACTCTATCTCATTTAAATGCTTTGATAAAAAACAACCAATCACGATAAGCTGCTTTAAATGTTTTTTCGAACAAAAAGACAAATGTTGGAATAGACAACCCAAGGGTTATTAATCCAACACTAATCTGAAGTGGGAAACCAATGATGAAAATATTTAATTGGGGGATCGTCCTTGCTAGAATACCCAATCCTGTATTTGTCAGTAAAATGGCAACAAGGACTGGCGCCGCTATTTTCATTCCAATGACAAAAATGTTTGCACTGGTTTGAAGCAGCATTTGTCCGGCAATCTCAGGAAATGTCGAACCAATCAATGGCATAACTTGGAAACTTTTTACAACACCTTCAAGCAGGTAGAAGTGGCCATTAATTGAAATAAAAACCAAAATTGCGATGATATAATTGAATTGAGCTATTAACGATATTCTGCTTTCAGAAAGGGGGTCCACCACACTAACTATTGCAAATCCAATATTAAATCCCGCGATCTCTCCACCCAGTTGAAATCCTGTGAATAATAAAACAGGAATAAAGCCAATTAGCAATCCAGCCAAAAGGCTTTGGATTAATAAAATAGACGTGCCCAAAAACGTAACCGATCTAAGCAAACTTGCATCTACAGAGATCAATGGAAATACAATTACCGTAATCATAATAGCCAAAGCTAATTTTATCTGTACCGGAGCTCCTTTTTCGCCATAAAAGGGTAAGATCAACATGATGGCTCCCATCCTGACGAAAATAATAAAGAATTTAAGTATGTCTACCTGCGTTAAACCAAACACCGATTTTACTTTCTTATTTACTCATCAATTCAATCATGTTGAATAATTCAGTTGCGAATGAAGTCAATACATTTAATATCCAGGGCAAAAAAATGAACAAAGTCATAACTACTACTAATATTTTTGGAATGAATGTTAGTGTCATTTCTTGTATTTGTGTGACTGCTTGAAATATTCCAATGCTAACACCGATGATTAATCCAGAAAAAAGCATTGGCGCTGCCACCATAAATGCAGTTGATAGTGTATATTTTCCAATTTCAATAACGAATTCTTGTGTCATAAATTCCTCAAATTACAAAGCTCTTAATTACCGAACCGACCAATAAGTACCAACCATCAATGAGAACAAAGAGCATTATTTTGAATGGCAGTGAAATCATTACAGGTGGTAACATCATCATACCCATGGACATTAAAATACTAGCAACTACAATGTCTATGACGAGAAAGGGCATATAAATTACAAATCCAATTTGAAAGGCTACCCTGAGCTCACTGATTACAAAAGCCGGAACCAGTAAATGAGTCGGCAAATCATTTTCGTTTGATGGTTTATTGATATTCGCTATACTTACAAGAAGGCTTACATCCTTTTCTCGCGTATTTTTTAGCATGAATTCTCTTATAGGCTTGATTGCACTTGCAGCGGCATCATCAAAAGACATTTCTTCTGCTAGATATGGTTTCACGGAGTTTTGGTATACCTGAGTATAGACCGGGTTCATGATGAATAGAGTCAGGAAGAGGGCCAGTCCAATTAATACCTGATTAGGAGGCATTTGTTGCAAACCCATTGCCTGGCGAAGAAAGTGAAAAACGACAATGATCCTGGTAAAAGAAGTTGTTAGAACAAGAATAGCCGGAGCTAACGTCAGCACAGTCATTAAAAGGAGAATTTCCAGGGTTACAGCTACGTCCTTTGGACTTTTCGCCCCATCAATTGAGATTGATATTCTAGGGATAGGCTGCTGTGCAATTACATCTCCTATACCTGAAACAACTATTCCGGTAAATAGGATGATTATAATCAATAAAGATTTAGATGCATATTTTTTCATTGAATCTATTTCTTAATTCCACGAAATATTTTTTCTAACTGAGCTGAAAATGATCTGGCAGTAGAACCGCCAGAATTTTTAAAAGCAGCCTCCCATTCCCTGCGTTGATCCGGGTTATCAATTTGTGTGATAGGACTGATTGCGTTTTCGGTTAACCCTAAAACCAAAATACGGTCAACCATTTTTATGACACATATTGATTTTTTAGGTATAAGTGGTGTAATACTCAGGATTTCGAATGCATTGTTTGAATGTTGGGCAGGATTTTTATAAACAAATCTTTTGAGTAGATACAAGATGAAATAAATCAACAGAATGATGAAGCCCAAAAGAATAATAGATTGGAAAATGAGTTCAGTGAAATTTGGTACGGTTGCAGGACTTTGCTGCTCTGCTGGAACTTGCCCATGTCCAAGCAATATATAATTCACTCCTGCCATCAAAAAAGCCAGTACAACGAGAACAATTGTAATTTTTTTGCGCGTCTTCTTCTTCATTATGAGGCTAACTTGGTAAGGTCTTTGATTCGATCTGTTGGGTTAACCAAGTCAACAATTCGAACACCAAATCGGTCATCGATCACAACAACTTCTCCTTCAGCAATTTTTTTGTTGTTAACCAGAATATCAACCGACTCACCTGCGAGTTTATCAAATTCTACGATAGACCCCTCATCCAAATTGACTATATCCTGAAGCCTCATTTCTTTTCTTGCCAACTCCACGGACATTAGTAACTCCAGGTCAAATAAGAATTCCAGAGTTTTGGAATTTAATAATGAGTCACTTTTATCTTCATCATCGCTCATGGGTAATGCACTTAAATCCTCTTTAAATAATTTCTGTTGTGCAGCATCCTTTTCCTGAACGACTTCTGTACCTTCCTGCGGATTTTCCATATCAGTGTTTTCTTCTTCCATTTGCTTATCCTTATTAGCTTTGAGATCTTTGAGCTACTTTAAAAGCAAAGCGATTTTTTATAATACCAGCTTTACCATAAAAGCGAGGTTTTTTTCCAACAATTAGTTCCAGATTATCTGTTGTTTGTTTATTCAAAAGAATTACGTCCCCGTTTTTCAAATTAATCAGATCCTTTAAAGATAATTTTGATTGACCTAAATTTACAGAAATTGGTGTTTTTGAGGTTTCTAAATTTTTATTAATTAACGCCTTACTACGAACATTACTTACTTGATTTTTTTCACTATTTGAGCTTATATCCGGCACTAAATCATTTATTAAGTAATACGGATAACTAAGCACCAGCATACTTTGAGTATCTTCAATAGAAACTTCAAAAGTTACCGAAACAATAGTTTCCCCGGTTTTTGCAAACTGAATGTAATTTGAACTACTATAATAATTTTGTGAGCCAATCGTAAAAGAAACTATCCGGCTCCAAGCCACTCGGTTTATTTCCAGAATTTCGGCGACCACTTGCTTCATGATTATCTGTTCTATTTTTGTCAATTCCCGGTCTAACTGGTTACCATGACCCGGGCCACCCATTACCCGATCTACTATATAAAATGCCAGGTGAGGATGTATCTCAAGAACAGCTTCCCTATCATATTCATTTATCCTAAACACATAGAAACAAGATTGTACGTCCATTCCTTCTATAAATTCTGACAAAGACTGCTGACTTAAGGAAACTAACTGAATGTTAACATTTGCCCGAAGTTTGTTATTCAGGTGAGACGCAACTTCCTTTGAAAAATTATCTTGTATATTTTCAATAATTTTTTTTGCATTGCGGGTAATGCGGTCTGGCTGCTTAAAATCAAACGTTCTAATTGACTGCTGATATAAACTTTTTTCTTCAATTTCCTTTTGGATGTCTTGATAAATTGCATCAAGCTCTTCTTGATCTTTTATATATTCCAATTATAAATCCTCTCGGTTGGTAACTATTTGAATCTCTTTAGCAAGACATATGCCAGATTATTTCAATAATATTTTAAACCATAACCTATTGTTTATTATTGATATATAGATATATGTCTTAGTCTTACAAGGAAGGTAAAACTTGAGAGTAGGCAATTCTTACCAAGCAAATCGGCAAGTATTACCCGAAGAAGAACTTATTGAGTAGAATAATAAAGGTTGTTATCCCCTTTTAAGATATTCTATTCTAAGCCAAGAATGATAAGGTGATTTTATACTAATTATTTAGTTTTCTGCCAGTATAAGCTCAATTTTGTGAATTAGTCAACATTACATAAATTTTATTCCCTTCAATATCAAAAGCCATATAAATTGCAGATTTCTCATTAAACTCTGACTTCTTATCGGCTATTCTACGCGAAACAGGAATACCTAACTCATATTTATGATTTTCCAGGGTTATAAAGCGCAAATAACTACCACCAATAATATTGGCAATTTCTGCTATGGAATCTCTTACTAATGAGTCTGCTATTTCTTGCCTATCTTCACCTGATAAAGATTTAGTAAGTTCAAAAGACAAATTTTCACCGATGACAATATGTAGCGCGCCATTTGCCGGGTTTTTCAACTTCAGCAAAGGCCAATCCCTCAAAAGTTTCAGCGACAGCCCCGGATAAAGCATTAATCAATTGGTTTTTCCCACTACTCATCTTTACAGTTCTACCTTAATTTTAATTTAAATAAACACTAAAAAAGCCGCTAAATTCCGGTAAAGACAATGGCTTTTTGAATACTTTTAACGCATGATCAGAAAGCAATTGTTTTTCTCTGGTTGCATTCGTGAGGCTCGAAATTATGATAACAGGGGTATCCGTTAATTTTGGAGAGTTTTTTATTCTTTTAAGAAGCTGCGTACCATCCATCTCCGGCATATTCAGATCTGTACAAACTAAATCGAACTCTGAATCCTTAAGAATTTCTAAAGCTTCCACACTATTCTCGGCTTCAGAAAAATCAGAATCCTGGAGACCCACGATTTCTAACGAACGTTTGATCATTTTTCTTGCTACAGCAGATTCATCCACTATCAAAAATACGATTAAACGTAATTTTCCCTTCAATACCACCCAAAGTTTCTCACGGTTGATATAAATTCCATATCTATACTACAAATTAACTCAGCTACAATTTTTTTATCCATTTTAAAATATTCTTCTATAATCGGATCCAGTCGATATTCAAAACTACCAACACCTCCAATCGTATCAGTAAAAGTTGCCAAGACTTTACCAAGATGCACAACAACAACAAGATCTCTATATTTTTTTGGCGCCGAGCTTGGAGTATGATGATAACGAATAACATTTGTCAAAGAATCTGGGAACTGCCACACTTCAGCAATTTGTTCTCCTATTATTGTATGATCGGTTCCAAATACTGTTTTTTCAACATCCAAAAAGTTCTTATCATTTTCAGGTGCCATTAAATTATAATTATCAAAATCAGCACGATCAAAAAACTCATCAATAACAATTTTCCCAATATCCTGCAAAAGAGCGGCTGTGTATGCTAATTCGGGCATTATATTTAATGTACTTCTTGTTAAAAGAATTCTTGATGCAATCGCAGATCGAAGACAATCATTCCAAAATTCCTCTGTCTTCGTGTAGTACCCTTCAATTGGATTGGGAGTAATATCTAGAACTGACTCTCTAAGTACAATACCGAGAAAGCTTTTTGAGCCAAGGAGATTAAGAGCATGCCGGATCGAAATCACTTCTTTTCTCAAGCCCATACTTGCCGAATTCACTGTTCTCAGACATCTGGCTGTCAATGAAACATCAGCTTCTACGATTTTAGCAATTTCATTAATAGAATAATTATCTTTAGATAAAATCTGAATAATCTTATACGTATCGGATCTTATAGGAGGCATCTTTTTTACTTTGTCAAGAATACATGTTAATAATTCACTCATAATTCCCACTTACCTCTCTTTGGGGATGAGATGAAGACTTTGCCTGTGTCTATTTCTACCCATAAAGTCCGGCTATAATTTCCTCCCACATCCTCAACAGTTGCACCTAGCCTAGAATTCCACAACAATTTCCGAATGGTTAGCACATTTCTTTTACCAATATTAAATATGCCAACCGGGTCCATAATACTTGAACCACCAATTAATTTCACTGTAATATCAAACGTGCTTACGCCAAATCTCTTAAGTTCTTTTAACAAGTTAGGTACTGCTTGATCTGCAAAATACCCGGGTATATTATTTCTTAGGTTGTGATTAATTGAAGAATCTGGCAATGCCACATGGGCCATCGCAACAACGTTTTTCTTTTTTGATAACATGACGATACCAACGCATGATCCCAATGCCATTGTCTTTATCGTTTCCCCAGGTTTATTTGAAATTACAATCTCACCTATTCCCACTAAAATCATCCTATTTATCACCTGTGAATAAGTATTGATTCACTTTTGTAGGTATTCTGTCCAATGGAACCAATACTTCTGCACCTCCCCGTTCATAAGCTTCTTTTGGCATTCCGAATACAACAGATGTAGCTTCGTCCTGAGCCATTGTTTTTGCCCCGGCTTTCCGCATTTTAACCATGGCATCAGCGCCGTCATGACCCATTCCCGTTAACATTACTCCAATTGCATTTGGACCTGCTACCTGGGCAACTGAATTAAATAAAACTTCAACTGATGGTGCATGTCCGCATACCAACTCTCCCTGCCTGCACAAAACTCGATATTCCAAATTGGTTTTAACTAAAGTCATTTGATAACCACCCGGGGCAATCAGGACTGTACCTGGAGAGAGAATATCTCCCGACTCAGCTTCTTTGACATTAACCTGGCATTTTGAATTGATTCGATCGGCAAATAACTTGGTAAATCCTGTAGGCATATGTTGCACTATCACTGTACTAGGCATATTTTTAGGAAATGTTTTAATAATTGTCTCAATTGCGTCCGTACCTCCGGTTGATGCCCCGATTGCGATGATTTTGCTATGTAATGCAAGCCCGGAACATCCTTCAATCGATTGAATTTCTTTTGAACTACTTTTTCCGCTTTGACGGTTTTTAACATTTACCTTAGAGGCAATTTTTATTTTCTCTTGAATGACTTCAATGAGTCCACTTAACCCACCATCCAGGTTAGGGGATGGTTTTACCACAAAGTCTACTGCTCCCGCAGATAAGGCATCCAGGGTTATCTGGGAGCTTCTATTTGTTAGAGAGCTCACCATAATTACCGGCATCGGGTATTGTGGCATTAACTTCTTTAGAAACTCTAATCCATTCATTTTTGGCATTTCAACATCAAGGGTCAAAACATCCGGTTTAAGATTAACGATTTTGTCTCGCGCTTCATAAGGATCTGCTGCACTTCCGATTACTTCAATTTCCGGATCCAAAGAAAGACCTTTAGTAAGAATTGTCTGTACAAATCTGGAGTCATCCACAATCAAAACACGAATTTTTTTGTTTATCATCATTATTCCTTTTTATATACCCCAGGTTTAATATATCGATAAGGACATTGATATCTTGTCAGTGATTCAGCATGCCCAACAAAAAGATAACCACCTGGTTGGGTGTATTTGTAGAATTTATTGATCAGATTTTCCCTTTTCACATTGTCGAAATAAATCATTACATTGCGACAAAAGATAACGTCGAATTTCCCTTTAAAAGGATAATCTTCTCTCATTAAATTTAACTGTTTGAATAAAACGAGCTTCTTTAATTTATCCTTAACTGCCCAGGTCTCTTTGGAAATTTCTTTAAAATATTTATGAAGGTAAGTATTTGGTAAATTCGCAACATTAGTAGTCGCGTAAATCGCTTCGTTCGCCTTTTCTAATATTTCAGAAGATATGTCTGTTGCAAGAATTCCTGTATCCCAATTACTAATCTTCATACCAAAGTATTCTAACAAAATCATTGCCAAGGTATAGGGTTCCTCACCGGATGAGCAACCTGCACACCAAATTCGTAAATTATTTATCTTACTTCCTGCAATTTTTTGTGCTATTTCAGGAAAAGTATTTTTCATTAAAAAATCAAAATGTGCCTTCTCCCTAAAAAAATATGTATGATTCGTGGATATTTTATCGATTAAGGTTTTCAGAGCTTCACCAGTTGTATCTGACTTTACATAGTCATAATACTGTCCAAAACTATTAAATCCATTTTGGTTAAGAACTTTTCGCAATCTACCAACAACCAAACCTTTTTTTTGTTCGCAGAGGTTAATCCCGAATTGATCATAAATAAGGTTTCTAATGAGTTTGAACTCATTATTTGTAATTGTTAATTGTAAATTCAATGATTACCTGATTTTTGTGTACTACTTTTAAATCGGGAAATTCGATTCTTCAATTAATGGACTTATCAAACATTAGAACTTACCAAATTCATCCTCATCAAATTTAATGATGTCCGATGGATTTATATCCTCATCATCAACTTTTCCGTCCTTCAGTCTATCTGCCAGATTGCCTGAACTCACTTTAACATCAGAAACCTCTAATTTTAAAATATCTTTTGATTTAGCCTTAGGCATTCGCGGGGTTTCAATTTTCTGACTTGATAAGTTGAAACTCTTCAGCATCATCTTTAGATTTTCACTTTGGTTGGACAATTCTTTTGCTGCGCTTGCACTGTCTTCAGCACTAGCTGAATTTTTCTGGGTTATACTATCAATCTGGTTTAGGCCTAAATTGACCTGATCGATTCCCTGTGCTTGTTCATTCGAAGCTTCGGCAATTTTTCCGACTAATTCCGTAACTTCAGTAACACCTTTTACAATTTCACTGAGCGCTTTATCCGTTTCGTTAGCTATCTTTGTACCATTTTCAACTTTTTCTACAGATCCACTGATAAGATTCGTAGTTTCTTGTGCAGCCTTGGCGCTACGTTGTGCAAGGTTTCTAACCTCCTCAGCTACTACTGCGAAACCTTTGCCATGCACTCCTGCCCTGGCAGCTTCGACAGCAGCATTAAGAGCTAGCAAGTTGGTTTGAAATGCAATTTCATCAATGACTTTGATTATTTTTGAAATTTCATTAGACGAATTATTAATCTCATCCATTGCTTGCAACATCTTCTTCATTTGTTGATTACCTTGCTCAGCAGCAACATGCGAATTTGATGCAAGCTTATTTGCTTTAAGAGCATTTTCTGCATTTATTTTTGTTTGAGCTCCAATTTCACCCATAGATGCGCTGATCTCCTCAAGCGAACTTGCCTGTTGGGTAGATCCATAAGAAAGGGATTGACTGGAATCGGCCACCTGTTGTGCACCTGTAGATACAATATCTACTAAATTATTCATCTGTCCAAGTATTTCATTAATTGAATTAAATGTAGTGTTAATAGATTCTTTTATAATTGCATGATCGCCCTTATACTCACCATTTACAGTAGCCTTTAGGTTACCTTCAGCAATCATAGCCAGACAATCAATCGCTTCATTTATTGGCCGAAGGATATTATCAAGGGTATTATTCATGCCTAGAATAATTTCTCTATATTCTCCTTTAAATTTAGATGCATCACCTCTTTTGCTTAATTCACCTTCTTCCGCAGCCTTTGCCATTGACTTACTTTCTTCAATAAGAGACAATAGGGTATTGCGAATGGAATCCAAGCCTTGTGCTACAAAGACCTGTTTACCTGGAAGCGAACGCATTTTTTTTGTTAAATCACCATTGGCATATTCTTGTAAAATATGAATCCCTTCAGATAATGGTTGGATCACTGCATCCAAAGAATCGTTAACACCTGAAAGTAATTCAGCATAAACTCCTTTGAGTTTCCCGGGATTACACCTGGCATCCAAGTTACCATTTTTCTGTTCATCTATAGTATTTTGAAGCTCTGTCTGCATCAAATCTAGACTATGCTTCATCGATACCATAGCATTGCCTAAAACATCTTGATTCGAAATTGCATTAAATTGAACTGAGAGATTCCCTTGTGCAATCTGGTCTGCAACATAAGCTTTGTTCTTTTGCGCATCAATCATTGTACGTAATGAATCAGCAAGTTTACCTATTTCATCTCCTCTCTGGATATTAATTTGTTGATCCAAATTCCCTTTTTCTAATTCTTGTGCTATAATTGTAATCTGTTGAATAGGTTTGGAAATATAATTAGAAGTGATTGTTGTAATCAAAGTAAATACTGCAATCATAACCAGCGCCAAAAGTATCGATGCCCATTTTGTCGAGTTTAAAGTTTTATTCCGATTTTCTAGCGAAATTCCAATCGTTAATGAACCCATTTCCTGACCATTCGCTTCAACAGGAATGGTGTAAAACATTTCATCATTTATTTCATCTGTAATAAGTGAGATCTCAACCATATCTATTTTTGGCAAACCTTCTTTGCGATACTCAAACACATTATTTTTGTTTTTATCTTGCACGAGTATGTAAGAAAACAAGTCTAGGCCAGTAAATGCACTCATTGAAGAACCTACTTCATCTACGTCTTCAAATTCTAAGCCGGCTTTTACGGCGTTTCCTGCAATTGCACTCATCACTTCAAGGGAGGATTGTAAATTCGATGTTAAAGCTCTCTTCGTCAAACCATGGTTGATGATTGTCGCAATCAACATTAGGATGACTATCGAACTAATAAAAGTGATTAAAATTTTGATCTTAATATTCATATTCTTGAATTGCATAATTGAACCTACACTGTCAGTATATTTAATGGGTTAGTGGTCCCATCGTCACCTTTCTCACTTCTTTCAGTTAATTTAATTTTGTCGCGATTGTAAACTTGGTAAATCTTCCTCGAAAAGTAATTTTTTTGTATTCAAAAGAATTTTCACTTTATTTTCGAATTTACCAAAACCCGCAATATATCTATTCTCAGAATCTTTATTAATGAGTTGAGGCGGATCCACATCCTCGCTAGGAATGTCAATAACTTCAGACACCGTATCCACAATTAATCCAATTGAAGAATTATTTATATTGACAACGATAATACAAGTTCTGTCATCGTATCCTCTTTCTTCAAAATTGAATCTGAGCCTAACATCAATAACGGGTACTACTTTTCCTCGAAGATTAATAACACCTTTTATGTACTGTGGCGTATCAGGTAAACCAGTTATGGTTTGTATACCAATGATTTCAGTAACATCACGTATTTCAATTCCGTATTCCTCGTTTTCAATAGCAAATGTTAAGTATTTGCAATTCAAAGTATTTTGACCTTGATCTGTATCTATTGCAGTTAGTTCCTCAGCCATTTAACCCTCCACTAATTCTGTTTGCGTTTCGGCTAGTTTGATTATATTCGCTACGTCCAGGATAAGGCATATATTTCCGTCACCCAAAATTGTACATCCTGTAACACCTTTCACATCTCCCATGTAGGGTGGAAGTGATTTAATAACGAGTTGCTTTTGCTCTACTATTTCATCAACAAACAAGCAAACAGATTTACCACCTTTCGTTGCAACAATGATCAGTCCTTCATTTAAATCTGTTTTTGCATCGTATATATCATGCAGTTCATGAATTCTCAGGACAGGTAAAAGCTCATCTCTGATTTTTACTACCTCATGTCCATCCAATAAATTCGTGACACTCGATTGTTGTATTTTCAATGATTCACGAATATCCAAAGTTGGAATTGCATATACTGCATGCCCTACTCTAAGGAGCATACCTTCCACAATTGCGGTCGTTAATGGAATTCTAAGGCTAAAGGTTGACCCTTCACCCATTTTGCTTGTAACCTCAACTCTTCCCCGTATGCTCTCAAGGTTTCGCACCACAACATCCAATCCTACTCCGCGCCCGGAAATATCAGTTATTTTGTCCGCAGTTGAAAAACCCGGTGCAAAAATCATATTATAAACCTGGTGATCCGTAAGCTCTTCCCCTGTTCCTGTTATAATACCTTTTTCAATTGCCTTCGCAATAATTTTTTCACGATTCAGACCTTTTCCATCATCCTGAATCACAATCCAGATTTCTCCACCAACTCTTTTTGCTTCCAGAAAAACGTTGCCAACAGGATCTTTACCAGCTTGTTTTCTTTCATCGCTAGACTCTAAACCATGATCAACGGAATTCCGGATGATATGCACCAGTGGATCGGAAATATGTTCAATGACAGAACGGTCTACTTCAGTTTCGCCCCCGATAATAGAAAGCTCGACTCTTTTTCCACTTTTGTTAGCTAAATCCCGTACCAGACGTATCATTTTTCGGAAGAGACCGGAAATCGGAACCATCCTCATAGAAGTTGAAATTTCTTGTAAATAGCGAATGTTTTTTTGTAAATGCATTGCAGATTTCTCAAAACCGGGTAAATCTTTTTCTATGATATCGGGGTGTTGTGAAACCATCGATTCTGCGATAACTATCTCACCCACCAAATCCATTAGTTCATTTAATTTGTTTACATCTACTCGGATGAACTCATTTGATACACTTTTTTTCGAAACGACAGCCTTTTTCACCGATTCCTTTTTAGGTATTTCTTCAGGTTTAGATCTCACTGGACTAGTTTTGGCTTCTTGTGGTTCAATTTTTTCTTTTTGTGGCAGCAGTCCATCCAAATCGATTTTTTGTTGCGGACTCTCTAAAGGTTTTTCTTCTTCATGTCCATTAAAAGAATTGGTCATTAATGTTATGAAATCATTCAGGTTCTCGATAACTGGCTTCTTGTTCGACGACAGATTTTGCAGAGCATTCCTGATTTTATCGGGAATTTCGAGCAATATGGATATCTGGGAATGAGATGGTTCTAATTCGCCAGAGCGCACAAATTCCAGAAAATTCTCCGAAATATGTGTAATGGTAACAATATCCGTATAGTCTAAAAATCCGGCATTGCCTTTCAAAGTATGTAAAGAACGAAAAGCATTATCGGCTAACTCCACATTACCAGGATTTTTCTCAATCTCTAATAATTCTTGTTCAAGAGAATCAAGTAGTTCATCTGTTTCGGCTAAGTATTGTTTAATTATTTCATCTGTCCCCAGCAATTCTTGCAATTCAGTAGAATAGCTTTTATCTTGCTCTTGCTTTTTTCCTTCAGTTTCTCTTGGTTCTGTTTGAGCTTGAGAATCAATTTCAACCTGCTCGTCTAAATTGGGTTCGACACTTTCAGGAGCTGGGGCTTCATTTGCCATTCTATCAAGATGCTCAACTAATTCTTGCGCCCTCTCTTCAAATCCTTCCTCTGATACTTTCGATTTAAGATGGTCAAAAAGGCCTCGAAAGAAATCGCAAAGCTCCAAAAAAATATCTATATGATCTTTGATGAGAGGTATTTTATTTTTGCGAATTAAGTCCAACAGCGTTTCAGCGTGATGGGTGGTTCTATTGGTTATTGTCAATCCTATAAAACCAGCGCTGCCCTTTATTGAATGGAAGGTCCGAAAAATCTTATCTATTTTTGACGAATCTACATGTCCGCATTCGGATACTGTTTCTTCCAACTCGATAAGTAAGGGTTCTGTTTCTTCAATTCCTTCACTACTTTCACTAATAAATGACTGAAGTATTTCTGCATCTTCTTCTGTTAATTGCAATTCCATGGTTAGATCTATTACCGTTGATAAAAATTTGTTTATACTTAATTCAACATTCTACCGAGTGCAAACATCATTCTGCTGCAAGTATACAATCGGCAATCCTAATGAAAATTTTAGAGAAAATTCAAAACTATTTCTTAATAACAGCAATTAACCTGGATAATTCATGAATCATATTTTTAAGCTTAAAACTTCCAATTATGTCATCCCGTCGTGAAACGGGATCTATTTCCATGCATATGAAAAAGCAGAATATTAAGCATGAAAATAGGGTGAAATGTTCTTTTCTTGGATAACAATTATAAAGTTTATGAATAGTTCAGGTTAAGTATTTTTAGTACATAGGCTTAAGAGTTTTGCCATTTTTACCGAATTAAGCATTGAAGTACTATAAATAATAATTTGTGAATAATAATAATATTAAATATCAAACTTAGGAGATGTGATGGGATTTACAGTATTAGTCGTGGATGATTCTTCTGTTATGAGAAAAATTATTTCAAAAAATTTACGACAAGCTGGAGTAAAAATCGACCATTTACTTGAAGCGGGCGATGGACAGGAAGGTTTAGAGCAGCTCGAAAAGTGGCAATGCGATATCATCCTTAGTGATATAAATATGCCAAATATGGATGGTTTAGAGTTTGTTAAAGAAATTCGGAAGAAGCGTCAACTGGATCAGTGCAGAATCATTATGATAACAACGGAATCAGGTACTGACATTATGGAAGAGGTTATGAATGCCGGTGCTAACGGGTATGTAGTAAAGCCATTTTCACCGGATCAAATATTGGATAAGATAAATAGAGCCATAAGATAAACAATTTTAATTTTTAGGACAGATTTACTATGGAAATATTGCTTGAAAAGGAAACCAGTACATTATTAGAAGAATCCATCAAATTAGAAGAATCCATCAAAGAAACGCTTGAAACTTTCGGAATAATGGATATTCAAAACATTCGACTAGTAAAAGGTCCTGTTGATTTTCCAGGCAAATATTTTGTTTCTTCAATTGGTTTCGTAGGTGATTATACCGGATTAATTTCTCTCTATTGCTCTGGTGATCTGTCTGTACATATAGCAGAATGCATGTTAGGTTCGAAAATAGATGATGTGGATGAAGAGGTTCGCGATGCCCTTGGTGAATTGACAAATTTAGTTGTCGGTACATTTAAATCAAAACTGGGAACGGATAAGCAACCCTTTAAACAATCGATTCCTGCCGTTATTGATGGTAATGATTTTACAACTAATCATTTTGATTTGAAAAATAATAAGTTGTTTGCCTGCAATGGAGGACAGCATACTTTATATGTACAATTGACATTTAAAAACAAATCCAAATAACCTCATGGACGAACAGTTTGAAGAAGCTCAAAAATGGATTAATGAATTTCAGACGGATTCTTCAAATGAACTTTTAAAGAACCTAGGTTTATTACTGGGGGAAGATCTATCTATAATAAAACAGAATTGGTCGATTATTGAGCTGGATCGTACCTTGCCCATTTTTACTCTGCCACTCGCTGTTAGTACACTTGAGATAAGTAAATCCTATTCAAGTAAGGGTATTTTTGTTTTCCAAAAAAGTATGGCCATTCTATTGAGTGGTATACTTTCCATGTTTAGTAAAAATATACTTGATGAGAAACTTTCAAAATTGGATATGGATGAAGCCGACAAAGATGCATTTGGAGAAATCTGTAACCAATTGATTGGTTCCCTGAATCGAATTATGTCTGATCTTTTACCTGAAAAGATACATATCAAGCAAATCAATACAAATCTTTGGGAACGGAAAAAAGAAATGGAATTTCCGTTTGATGATCCATACTTAATTTCTATGCCGTTTGTAGCAAAAGTAAATGACTTTGGAAATATTAAGTTTCATTTGATTTTACCTGTTTCTATTATTGATAGTTTTCTTGAACGACAAATACATTGGGATTTATTTTATCAAAAACAAACAAATAGTACCAATTCATCAGATGAAGATGAACAGCAACTTTCGGAAGAAGTCCAAACATTATTTATTCAATTGAATATACAGTGTGACTCTATTATACAAACAATCCTGACAAGAAATAATATTGATTTTGAATTTATAGAATCGTATGCAGAGTTGAAAGAACGTATTTTACAATATGCCATCAAATTAATTATACTCCTTGTTGATGATAGAGAGCAACAAGGCATTGCATTATGTAATAAAATCAATAAGGATCTCGAAGGTTACCATATTCCTATTTGGCTTCAGGGGAACAAATGGAACCGGGACCTGGCTTTAAAAGCCAAGAAAGCAGGTGCCAGTTATCTTACACTAGCTCCTCCAGACACATCCAGGCTCGAAACTAAAATTCAAGAATATTTTCTTTAAGAATCTCTTTATTCTTAAGAGATTATTAGCTTGATCTATTCATAAACCTTATCACTGCTAACCGAGGAAATGATCTTTTTAATATATTTTTATGCTTATCATGCAGCTTTTTCAAAATGTATGGAAATAGATCCCGTCACGCGACGGGATGACATAGTTGGAAGTTTTAAGCATGAAAGCATGATTCATGAATTATTCAGGTTAGTTAATTGGATGTAATTCTATATTTGACTTCTCAATTCTCTTAATTTATAACCAGTTTTCACCGAGCACTAAAGTATTTAGATTGAAAAATTACATCCAGTAAATAATACAAATATAAAACTCGTTGAAGTGTTAATAGTTATATGGAAAAATCATTTTAAATCCCCTAATCACATGGCCGTTCTATCGGTTCTAATTGTCAGTTTGTTAATAATGGCAGAAATAATTTGAGGTGCTACTGCATGATAAAATTATCAAAATAAACGTTGATGACACCACCATTCGGTAACATTTCATTCACGTTTTCCAATATTTCATACCTGAGCGAATCTTTCCCATTTTTATGATCTATTTGACTGATCGTTCGTTCCGAAATAAGAGAGATCAAATAATCCCGAACTAATATTAAACGTTTTTCTACTTCATTTTTTACACCATCATTCTCACATTCAAAACTGACGCTTAAATTAACAAACCTTCTTCCATCCGATCCCTTGGGATTGACTATAATGTCTTCAACTAAAAAGAACTTGCCTAATTTACCCTTATTATATTTCAACTTTTTTTCTTTTTCTTTTTTGACTTGTTCTACTTGCGGATTCATTTTTGGCTTAAAATATTTTGCGATTACCACATAAGATACCACCAATTGAACTAGAAAAAGTGGTATCCATATGATTAACATTTTTTTAATAGATATTCCGGATCCTTTATTTTTTTCATCATCTGCCATTGTCGCACCTCAATTAGATTCAACCTCACTATACCAATCAATAGGATTATCGGTTTTTTCTAAATAAATCTCCACTCTTCTATTTTTTTTTCGATTTTCTGCGGTGGTATTTGGGACAAGGGGTTTATTCTCTCCATAGCCCGCATAGTAAATCTTTTTTGGATCTACAAAGGATACCTTTTCAAAAAAGTGGATTACACTCAAAGATCGAGCTGCAGATAATTCCCAGTTTGAAGGATACTCAATTGTATTTATTGGTAAATCATCAGTATGTCCTTCTATCCTGGTTTTATTCGGCCAATTCCTAACCAATTTTCCTATTTTTTCTAAAAGTTTAAAAACAGACTGTTTTAATTGTGCCCGACCCAATTCAAACAAAATGGGTGCATCCATACGAATCAGAACTTCTCCTTCACCAATTTTAATAGAGACCATATTTTTAAAATCATCTTGATCTATATATTTAACTAAATTTTCAAGATCAACCTCGCTGTCGTCCGATTTCTTATTACCTCCGATAGCTTTTATGATTATCGGATTCGGCTCAATAGGCGCCGGATGAAACTTCAATACACCCAATGCGCCTTTTAAAGAACCACTGGCTTTTTTAAATCCTGACTCTTGAATTGATGAGAAAGATGCAATTAAAATAAAAAACGTCAAAAGTAATGACATTAGATCGCCATAAGTTACCGTCCAATCGGGGGCACCTCCACCTTCATTTGAGGGTGCTTGACGATCATTTTTTCTTCGGTTTTGAATTCGCATAATCTAAAAAAGGTTATCTCCAAAAAATCAGGGCTTTTCTGCTGCTAGAATTTCCGTTCTAAATTTTGGCGGAATAAAAGAAACCAATTTTTGTTCGATAATTCTCGGATTTTCGCCTGATTGAAGAGAAAAGACTCCTTCCATAACCAATTCTTTTATCAAAACTTCCTGTTTTGATCGCTCTTTTAACTTTCCGGAAATAGGCAGGAAAATCAAATTCGCCAACACTGCACCATAGAATGTAGTTATAAGAGCAATGGCCATAGCAGGACCAATCGTTGATGGGTCCTCCATATTTGCTAACATTATGACAAGCCCAATAAGTGTCCCAATCATTCCGAAAGCCGGTGCGTAGGTGCCCATCGATTTAAAAATACCTTGCCCCAGGTCG
This sequence comes from candidate division KSB1 bacterium, assembly GCA_022566355.1. Lineage (NCBI taxonomy): Bacteria > Pseudomonadati > Candidatus Zhuqueibacterota bacterium. The sequence continues at coordinate 25,834 of JADFJB010000004.1, read as the reverse complement.
TGTCTTTGTTGTAAATAAGAAAGCTCTGTTCCTAAAATTGAGCGCATTAAGTCCGGCTCCGTACCATCAATTGCTAATTGAAGTGCTTGTTTCAAGAAAGGTTCATCAACGTCCTGAATTTTGCTTTCAAGCGCTAAGATTCCTTCTCTTCTTGCAAGTTCAGCAAATTCAGTGATTGTTTTTATTGCATCTTTTGGATTTTGGTCAGTCGCTTTAAATGCATTCTTCACGACTCCTACGACGCTTAATATTTCTCGAAAAGGATAATTTATTAGGGTTGCTGCAACAGTTCCGCCTACAACTACAAAAATCGATCCCACTTCAATAAAAGATGAAAGACTTCCCTGCAAGTAAATTGTGGTAAAAATCAACCCAATGCCGCTAAATATACCAATTATTGTTGCGAGATCCATGTTCCTTTTATTTAACTCCTAATTCTTATAGTCTTCCCAATTTGTGGTGGAAAAATTATTATTATATATTCGTCTTCTATATGAAATAACTCGAGATATAATCTCATCAGACTTCTCTCTGACAATTATTTTTCGTTCAGATGTCAGCGTAATAATCGTATCAGGAGTTTCCTCAATCACTTCGATTAACTCTGCGTTTATCACCATTTTTCTATTATTAAGAAGCGTTACATCAATCATATTTATTTGGGCAGCCCAAACAGGGCTGCCCATCCTACTCATTATGCGTTATTATCGCTTAAGGTTAACCAACTCTTGTAATAATTCATCACTAGTAGTTATTACCCTAGAGTTCGCCTGAAAACCTCTTTGTGCTATTATCATATCGGTAAATTCCTGCGCAAGATTAACATTTGACATTTCTAAAGTGCCGGTATTTATCTGAGAACCGAAATTTTCAGTAGCTGTTCCGATAAATGGTAAACCACTTGCAGAGGTTTCAACATAGAAATTTCCACCGGTTCTACTGAGACCACTTGGATTTGTGAATTTTGCCAATGAAATTTGCGCCAATGTTCTATTTATTCCGTTTGAAAAATGGCCTTCTATTTTACCTGACTGGTCAAAACTCACACTCACCAAATCGCCACTGGGATTACCGTCTTGGAAATTCGCAACAGCATTACTGAAAGAAGAGAATTGTGATAGACCATTCAGACCGCCTCGTTCACCAACATTAAACTGGATTCTCATGGTTTCTGCTCCGGTTCCTGGGTCAAATTCAAGCGCCTGAACACCGTTTTCATAAGTAAAAGAGTTAAGAGATCCATCGGAATTAAAAGTAACAATCCCCTTATTACCGGAAGAAACCACTTGATTATTATCCAAAGTAACTTCCCAATTCCACTGGTTTTTAATGTTAGATTTGGTGTATGTCATTGTTAATACATGATCTTGTCCTAACTTGTCATACACAGTAATACTTGTAGTGTGGAAAGCATCTCTAGCACTTTGCAGTTCATTAACTGTAGTGACAGTATTAAAAGTACTATTTCCTGTTACCCTGATGGTAACCGCCGTTAATTCATTTGTTTTTCCTGGGTCACTAGCAATTCTTAAAGAACCATCGGAATCAATGGTTACACCATTAAGATCACTAATTCCAAATGTAGTTTTAACACTAGACGATAAATCACTCAAAGTACTGGTTGCGCCAATGGTAAACGCGTTGGACACATTAGTACCAGCTACTGCAGCGCTAATAATAATGTCATCACCTACATTTAGTCCTAACGAAATTCCAATCGAATTCCTTAGTTTGGTTAACTCTTCCTTTGCAGTTGCAATGTGTGAGAACTTGTCAGTGCGGATTGTCGCTCCCGTGGAGCTGTCCACGACCCCATTTGCAGAAATAAACGCTGAATTTACCGTATTATTATCACTGGTAAAAGTCAATTGATGGGAGCTTCCTGAAAGATCTTGCATCAAAATTGAACCATCTGCTTGTAATGTTGCACTGAATGATCCGACATAATCTGCATTAATTTCGGTAAGCAAATCATCTATAGAGTTAAAATCATCATTATTAGCACCAGTATCAACAGCCACATATGTATAAACTTTGGTAGTCGTTCCATCACTGACTGTGATGTTGGATAGTCCTGGATTTAACCCTATAACTTCCGAATTTGCATTTCCCTGGGCAAATAGTCCATTCAGGTCAGAATTATCCCCGGCTTCTTCAATTGCTAACATTGAACGGGTTTCCATAATAGTACCCAGGGGTGTATCACTTGCATCCAAATTACCGGTAAAATTGACTTTAGCAGTGGCTTTAGCTGCCAATTGTTGACCAAAAGGCAAAATGATATTTGAAAGGACAGCTCCCTTTTGAATAATTCCATTAGCATCTGCAAGCTTACCTTGCACTATTTTACCATTGCTGGGACTCACTAAACGTCCTTGTGCATCGAATCGAAAAGAGCCATCCCGGGTAAAGAATGTTTTGTTACCATCACTCAACACGAAAAATCCCTCGCCATTAATTGCAAGGTCCGTAGAAATACCGGTCGTCTGTAAACTTCCCTGGCTAAAGACAGAATCAATAGAGCCAATTAGCATCCCCAATCCAATCTGACTGGGATTAATGCCGCCTAATTGGTCAGTTGGCCTGCTTGCCCCTCTTGTAGTCAAGGACAAGGCTTCTAAAAATGTCACCCTTCCTGCCTTAAATGCCACCGTATTAATATTGGCAATATTATTTCCAATAACATCCATCTTTATTTGGTGGTTTTTTATGCCGGATACGCCGGCAAACAATGATCGCATCATGGTGTGTACCTCCTGCTTTTTTTGTGATGCTGTCTCAATCGGTCAACAGCTTTTGAGCATCTCCGGCTTTTCAACAAATACTGCATTACCAGGAGGCCTGCTCAATTTGTGAATTATTATTGTTTATTTTTATTTATTCATCACTATCTGGTATAATCATTGTACTATCAATGTTGGTTACTATGCCTTCCTTAAGCTGACTTTGTTCCATCGCTGTAACAACAATTCGATTTTTTATATTTACCACAAAAGCCAGGTTATTCAGTAAAATCAAGGAATCCTTCACACCCTTACTGGAGGCAGTATCGACAGCCTGGTTCAGTTTCATCCTTTGGCTTTCATTTATACTGATATTTCTGGACTTAAGGCGTTTTTCAGCATGCGCGGAAAATCGAATTGTTTCCTGCTTCCGAACCTCTCGTTGTAATACTTTATTGAATCTATTTTGAGGTTTAGCGGTAGTAGGCGCTGGAACATTCTTGCCCTGCCTAAGTGGCAAAGGCGAAATAATCATGTCTGGTTTTTTAATTGGATTTGACATTTTCGTTTCCTTAACCTTCTGACCTTACTTCTATAACATTGCCGACACTAAATGTTTGACCATTAACTTCCAATAAAGCACCATCCGAATAGTATCGAATTGCTGATACAATTCCCTGTAAATAGGTAAATGCATTTGTGCTTTGTTCATTTGAGTCTGTCAATTCGACTTCAAAACGGTACATGCCATCTCCAATGAATTCTCCTTTTTCATTTTTACCATCCCAGGTAAAACTATTGGTTCCAGGCTTAAACCCTTCCATTTGCTTTTGAAAGACCAACGTGCCATTTTTATCATAGACCTTTAAATTCGCTTTTACTGTACTTTCGCTCACTATATATCCCAATTCAACTTCAGTGTCTGAACTTAATTGCACCTGGTCGGTGGCAACTTGTACCTCCTTTCCAATTAGAAAGGTAATCATCGAATTGTTGATGGATTGAGCGGTAAGCAAATCCGTTTCAATACCCAAGCCCAGCTTCTCATTCATATTTTGGATTTGCTCCAGTGAGCTAAACTGGGCCAACTGTGCGATAAAATCCGTACTCTCCATTGGACTTAAAGGATCTTGATTTTTAAGCTGTGCCACGAGTAACAACAAAAAATCTTCTTTACCCATTATATCCTGCGATGCAGCCGAGATCGGCAGCTCTTGATTAGGTAAAGTTGACAAAGTTGATTGAACTTCCATTTTTCTCACCTCCTTTCAATTTTAAGCTGTTAATTCTATTGTGTTATAACCAAAATCTCTTTTATTAAAATCGTCTCCCATGCCTGGATTAACCATTGCATTTTTGGAACCTAATTCATGTAAATGTCTATCGGCCTCCAACATTTGCCTTCCATCCTGTCCAGTTGTATTTGTACCATTCTTCGAAAATTGGGATGAAAAATCCATAACTTCTATTTTGTCCACTCGAATATTTTGATCCTGCAATGACTTATGGATTTGAATTATTTGTCTTTCCAATACATTTCGAACTTCGGGTCGCTCAATATACAGTATTGCTTTCACTTCTTTCTCAGAGCTTTCAACCACAATTTTTGCCATACCTAGAAATTCCGGCTTCAGCAGAACCGAAATTTTTTGGGCATCTTTTGTGAGATATAGTTTGGTGGATTGAACAATCTGTTCGATAGCATCTCTGATATTTTCACTACTCAATGGAATAGCCGGCTTGTTAAAATTATTTTGGATTTTGAGAATATTATCCGGTTGATCGATTTTCTGAAAACTCATTTGTATGACATCGTTTTTAAGTGTTGGCTGAGTTGGCCTATTCTCACTGCCAATAGTTTTATCCTGCTGAGCTTTTGTCAAAGCATTAATGACAGTTTCACTCTTAATTCCGATTGAGTCAGTTTTTTGATCATCCTTGCCTGAATTTATTGCATTTTCAAATTCTTTTATATTTTTGGGAAGATTCTCCTGAAATGTAATTTCTATTTTCTCACTGGAAATTCCTTGAAAACTATTCATTTGAGTAGGTGTTTCTTTCGCCTGGTTTGAATGGGTAGGTTGTGCTATTGAAATCCTATTTATATTTGTATTCCGGCTCAATTTGTTTTTCTCTTTGTTATTAGTATCGATTTTCGCATCTTCACTATTTAATAGGGTGAATGGTTTTTTTAAAGTTTCCTGTATTTCCTCCGAAGTGAATTCTCGAGTTTGAGTAACTTTTTCCAAGTTTCCGGCATTCTTTTGTGGATTTGATACTTGATTGAATGGCTCACTATAAACTTTTAAATTCAACTTCTTTTCGCGTGGCCCAATTTCATTATTAACAATAGACGTTTCATCTGAATTAAGGATAAGTTCAGCGACAGGAGTCAATCCCTCTTTACTTGGAATTGGTTTATTTTCCAAAGTCCTACTGGTTGGTTGGCTAGTATTTTGAGCTTGTGCCAAACTTACTTTTGGCATATTCACATCACTCATTAAATCTAGTTTCACTGTAGACAGTTTGTAATTAACCTCCTCAGTCGTAGTAAAATTCATCGACTTTTTTTCAGATCTCGCCAAATTGGATAGAGATTTCATTGTTTCGTTTGAAATAAAAACAAATTTGTTAGGCCCTTTGATTTTGTCTTTGGATTCAATATCCTCGCTATTTTGAACTTCAGAGCCAGTTGTCTTTACCTTTTCAGGAAAATTAATTTTTTCAAGTGTAACTTCATTTTCTTCTGAATTTCTGAGTTCGCTCACTTTTTCAGTATTTGGATTAGGTGCTGTGGTTTGCTGATTAGTACTTTTAGGCTTTAAACTCTCTTCTATGTTTTGAGCTTTATCATCACCAGAACCTGCTGAATTTCTGAGTTCGCTCACTTTATCAGTATTTGGAATAGGTGCCGTGGTTTGCTGATTAGTACTTTTCGGCTTTAAACTCTCTTCTATGTTTTGAGCTTTATCATCACCAGAACCTGCTGAATTTAAGACCCGGATAATTTCTTGTATTCCATCTTCTTCATTCACTTTAACATCAGAATTATGTAATAGTGTTTCGGATAAATTCTCCAGAACCTGTTTAGGTAATTCCGCTAAATACTGTTCATCGATTTTGGGTAAAGTTGTGCTATCCAAATCCAACAATATTTTTCCATAACCTATACTTTCATTAACAGTCTGTGCATTACTTTTGCCCGAGATATCCGGAGAGTTTGATTTATCAGTAAAAAGTAACCAAATGCCTTCATTTAATTTAGAAGGATGAAAGTTAACTTGTGATTCATTAGGAGAATCGCTGGCATTGGTAGTTAATTGAGTCTTTAAAAGGCTTTCATTTATCGGTAAAATTAATTCATTGTTTGTAGAAGGTTGTGACTCCACATTTATTTTCTGCAGTTGATTTAATTTTTCTTTTGACACACGTATTAAAGCTATCACCTGGGAAGACTCAGTAGATGTTTTATTCAAGATAGGGGTTGATTCAAATTCACCATCCAATAGCGATAGTAATTCATTTCCATAAGGAACTTCATCAATGTTTAATTGAGTATTTTGGCTATTAGTAATAGGTTGGTTATTATGTCGCAATACAAATGATTGAACGATTGGTTTTTTCTCTTCGCTGGGATTTTCATTTACTAAACTCGAACTTTTTGTTTCATTTACTGAAGAATAAAATTGTACTTGAGGTTGATCGGAATGTTGCTTTAGAATTTCTTCAAGCTTTTCTGCCAGACCTTTTGAAAGTGAAACACCCAACCAGTTTTTGCTTTCCAATTTGCCGGATTGTTTTTTCGGTTCTGTTTCAATTTCATTGCTATTAGTATTAAACTCGGTAGATTTATTATCGTTAATCGAAATTGTAATTTGAATTTCAGACTTTAGTTGGTCAATAATAGACGACCACGAATTATTCTTCACTGCACTATTGGACGATTCTAACGGTAAGTCAAGTGCTTCTACTGACTGCAAACCAGTTAATGGAGCTCTTCCCGAGCTAAATTTAATTACCGACAAAGAATTCTTTCCCACGAAGTTAAAATTATCACTATCGATTTGTCCGGCAAATGAAGATGATACATGCGATTTACCAATCAATTTTTCAAATACTTGCCAAAATTCGTTTTTTGATGAGTCAATTTTGCTACTCTTTTGATCTTGAATGTTATTTCCGAGATTTGAGTTCTGGATCGCTGAATCCGGGATAAATAGTAGTTGTGTCATTGTAACCTCGGGTTAATGTATTGTGATGTTAGTTTTGCAGCGCGTTTGGGTTCAATTTTTTGTAAAATCACAGCAGCTTGTTGTGCTCTTGCAAGCGCTAAAATATCCATGAGAGTTTCGTCGTCCAATTGAGCAACATATACCGAGTCAATTTGTTCTTGCTCTATTGATTGAAATATTTTGGTAAGGCGGTTCATTCTGTTTTGTTTCTCTTGCTCAAACTGATTTTTGACTTTATTCAAATTATTTGTTAATTGCTGAATCTCACTTTCAATGAGACTTTTGTCATTTTGCAAATTTAACAGCGAATCTTGCCAAACACCCGTTTCGACCGCAAATGAATCTTTATCCACTTTTAATGTTCCAATTTGATTCCTGAGTAACTTAATGCTGTCAAGAAGTGTGGCTCGATACAATGTTAACTCATCGAACGATACCGTTTTACCCTGTGAAATTTCCGTTTTCATATGAATTTCAAATGGTAATTCAAATCCATATATTGCCACATAGACTGATACCAGTGTTGCCAAAAAGGAAAACGGCAAAAGAACAATTGCAAGAAAGACCGGGCTTTTCCCTTCTTCCCTTCTCATAACAGATTCTTAATCCCTTTTGTGATCAAAGTCATTTCATCGAGCATTTTTTGTTCTTCTCTGATTTGTTCCTTTAAATGTTTTAAGTATCTCTTCTCTCGCAATTTCTCTAAAACTTCTTTTTCCTTTGACAACTCCATCAAACCAACTTGAAGTTCTTCGATTTTATCCTGAATTTTATCCATACTATTTTTTTGGTCACGAATTTCTGCACTTACCTTATTTATGTAGCGTTGATAATCCCTGAGTTCTTTTGCTGAACAACCGTTTACACTTTGTTGCAGAACTTCCTCGTGCAGTATTTCCAGCTCATTCGACATTCTATTGAATTCCATTTCCTCGCTTTCAAGACTGCGGAGCATTTCTGCTAATTCCAGAGATTTTTGTTTAACTTGAATTGTTTTTGTCTCTGCAACTTTCGCTAATTTAAAAGAAAATTTCTTCATGGCTTTTCACCTGTATCATTTTGGATGGATGCTTCCATTAAGTCTAGAATTTTATCTTTTGGAATGATTTCGTTAACATCTTGTTTTAAAAACCGATTTATACTGTCAATGTGTTTAAGTGATTCATCAATATTTTTATTACTGCCCTTCACATATGCACCAATATTGATTAAATCTTCCGCTTCTTTGTATGTCGCTATCAAATGAGTCAATCGATAGCTCAAATTCAGATGTTCCTTGGAAACTACTTGCGGCATAACGCGACTTTTGCTTTGCAAAGGATCAATAGCCGGATAATGGCCTTTATTGGCTAAATCACGATCCAAAACAATATGACCGTCAAGGATAGAACGAGCCATATCCGCTATAGGGTCATTAAAATCATCTCCTTCCACAAGAACGGTATATAAACCCGTTATGCTGCCAACTGCCGTATTACCGGCTCTTTCAAGCATTTTTGGCAGCAATGAATATGTGGATGCAGTATAGCCTTTTGTCGTTGGCGGTTCTCCAATAGCAAGTCCAATTTCTCTTTGTGCCATTGCAACCCGTGTTAAAGAATCCATCATCAACATTACCTTCTTACCAGAATCCCGAAAGAACTCCGCTATAGTAGTAGCTATCAATCCTGCTTTCACACGGACGATAGGGATTTCATCTGATGTGGCCACAATCACAACTGATTTTTTAAGCCCTTCTTCGCCTAAATCATTTTCGATAAAATCACGAACCTCCCGTCCTCTTTCACCAATCATTGCGATGATATTGACATCTGCTGAAGTGTTTTTCGCGATCATACCCAGCAAAACACTTTTGCCTACTCCACTCCCGGAAAAAATCCCCATTCGTTGTCCCGTACCGAAGGTAGTAAATGCATCGATAGATTTAATGCCTGTCCAGATCGGATCATTGATGGGTTTTCTTTGCAGTGGTGAGGGTGGCTCGCTATAGATAGATCTTTTTTCTGTAAAATGAACCTGGCCTTTTCCATCAATTGGCTTACCTAAACCATTCAAAACACGGCCTAATAGTTCATCACCAACAGAGATATTTATTTTTTCCTGGCTGGAAACAACCTTGGTTCCAGGTTGATATCCGGTCATCTCATGCAATGGCATTAATAACGTTTTATGGTTCCTAAATCCAACAACCTCTGCTTTTCCCTTTTGTTTATTGTTTTTAGGAAAAATATAGCAAAGATCTCCTATTGCCGCCGTCGGTCCTCGAGATTCAATTATATTTCCAGTAATGTTTAATATTTCTCCACGCTGAACAATAGGGTCTATCTGCGACAATTGTTTTTTATAGAATTCATAAATGTTAGTAGAATATGAACTGGTATTAGTCATCCATATCTCCAATTAACATTTGTTCGATTTTTTCAAGCTGGACATCCAATTGGGCATCTACGATCCCGACTTCAGACTCAATAGTACAACCTCCTCTTTGGATTTCTTCCGCAGAAATAAAATCTACACTTTCAAAGGCGGAAAGTTGATCCCCCACTTCTTTATCCAAGGCTTGGAACAACTTCAAATCTTCCGGATTTACTTTCACGAGAATGTGTCCACTGTTGGCTACTCGTCTTAAAGCTTCCCTGACGACATAGATCAGTATTTCCGGACTTTGCTTCAGTTCTCGATGGATGATCTTTTTTGAAATTTCAATTGCTAGCTTCACAATAAAAAGCTCATTTTCTCGATAGAATGACTCTTTCCCGTCTTTAAGTACTTTTATCAAATTTTCAAGGACCCGGCTTTTAGGCTCTATTTCTGATATGCCCGCTTCTTTTCCGGAATCATATCCTTCTTTCTTTCCATCATTGAATCCTCTTGAATAGGCCTCCTCTTTAACTTCTTTGAGGATTTCATCTGAAAAATAATCCTTTTTCTCCTCAACTGATTCCGAAAACTCGTCTTCTTGCTTGGTTATTTTAGAGACATTCTTAAGCGGAATGCTAAAATCCTCCCAGGTTATCTTCTGAGAAATAAGCTCGACTTGTTTAACTTTCCTTTTCACCGGAATACTAAACGATGACATCTGAATCACTTCCTTCCCTGTTAATAACAATATCACCGCTTTCTTCAAGATTAGACACAACTGTAAGAATATTCCTCTGGGAATTTTCTACTTCAGACACCCGCATTGGACCCATAAATTCAAGTTCTTCACGCAACATACTAGCTGCTCTTTTCGACATATTTCTGTAAATCTTTTCTTTAATTTCATCGCTAGCTCCCTTCAAAGCTATCCCCAGCTCATGCATATCTATTTCTTTCATAATTCGCTGGATCGATCTGTCATCCATCAAGATCAAATCATCAAAGACAAACATTAAGTTCTTAATTTCTGTAGCTAGATCCTGGTCAATTTGGACAATACCCTCCATAACGGATTTTTCAATAAATTTGCCGGAGAGATTTAATAACTCAGCTACTATTCGTTGTCCGTCAACATCCCCCAGCCCCTTGCCAAATTGCCCTTTAAAATGATTTTCCAGGTACTTTTCTACTTCTTCCACTAAGTCGGGTGATATTCGATCAAGTTTGGCCATCCTAAAAGCTACATCTACTTGCAGCTCCTCTGGGAACTCTCCGAATATTGAGATTGCTTTTGGCATCTCCATATGAGATAACACCAGAGCTATGGTTTGGGGGTGTTCTTTAATTAAAAAATTAACAAGCTGTTCGACGTTTATATTTAGCAGGCGTTGAAATCCTTTTGGCTGCTCATGCTCCAGATTATCTAGTTTTTTCAGAATTTTAGCCGATTGTTCAGTACCAACCGCTTTCTCAAGAAGTTGTTCAGCATAATCGGAACCACCCTCGGAAATATAATTTTGCGCCAAGACCATTTTGTAATAATCTTGAACAACTTCATTTATCAGTGATGAGGGAATATTTCTTAGCTTGGATATTTCCTTGGTTACTTTTTCCACATCTTCCAGGCTTAAATTCTTCAGGATTTTGGATGCAGCATCCGGACCTATGGCGACCATTAATATGGCTGCTTTTTCCTGCCCGGTTAAGGATTCAATAGCCCCTGATGGGTTATGCTGCCCCATGCTTATCCTCTATTAACCAGGCTTTCAGAAGCTTGGCAGCATCAGTTGGCTGCTCTTTAGTTAAATTTGATATGGTCTGCTGTAAACGTGCACTATTTGCAGAATCCGCCGATATTTCAAAATCAAAGGGATCACCAGCCGGCGCTGGCGATTCAAGAGCAAATAATGGGCTGTTACTCGATTTTGAATTAAATATTGATTTGAATTGTTTAAAGAATTTCTTTAATCCAAAAGCAATTAAAATTAAAAGACATCCATAAATCAACCTGGTAATCCAGGTTTCCCAGAATAATTGTCTTTCCATTTTTGACAGACTTTCAGCTTCAAGCGTAATCAATGAGCGATCGAAAGCCATATTCTCCACCACAACATTATCTTGTCTTACTTCTGAATATCCGACGGTATTTTTGACAATATTTTGAATTTGGGTCAACTCAGTCACACTCATAGGTAAGTATTGCGGTTCTGTTCCTTCAGGTGAGCCAGGAGGAACTTCATACTTGCCATCTACCAATACCGCTACAGAAAGACGTTTAATATTTCCAACCTCTTGCACAATGTGCTCTACAACTTTATTGGATTCGTAATTCGATATTAAACTCTCAGTCTTTTGAGGAATTTTTCCATTTCCACCCTCACCGGTTTGTGTGTTTTTTTCCTGGCTTACAATAACAGAATTGTCCGGATCATATTTTTCTGCTGTTCGTTCAACCTGGTCAAAATTAAGCTCAACTGATACCTGCACAGCCGCTCTATTACTCCCAATTACATTTTCTAGAATCGATTCGACTTTATTTTTGTAATATTGTTCAATTTTATTTTGTAGATCTATCTGATTAGAAGTTTTAGCCAGAAGCGATGTTGATTCTTGTGGTTGACTTAATATTTTTCCATAGGTATCCACTATAGTAATATTATCCGGGGAAAGACCCTCTACACTAGCCGCTACTAAGTTGGCAATTGCATTAGTTTCACTTTGGGAAAGTCTTAATCCGGGCTTTAGCTTCGTTGTAATTGATGCAGTAGCCTCTTTCTGGTTCTCATCAAATAATCGTTCTTCCGGAATAACCAAATGAACCCTGGCAGCTTTGATTTTTGATATCGTGGTAATTGTTCGCGCCAATTCTCCTTCCAGGGCTCTTTTGTAATTCATCTTTTGCAGGAAATCTGTCATCCCAATATTGTTTTTATCAAATAATTCGTAGCCGATCCCACCGGACTGCGGTAAACCCTGGGCTGCTAATTGTAATCTCAAGTCGTAGATTTCGGATTTGGAAACCAGAATTGTGCTTCCTCCATTTTCCAATTTGAATTCTACATTCTCTTCTTTTAATTTTTGTACGATAGTTCCTGCTTCAGCAGCATCAAGCTCCGTATACAATACTCCATAGGAGGTCCTTGTTGCTAAAGAAGTCAACAGAATAAAGACCGTTAATGTGATCCCTGTCCCGATCATTAATAGAACACGTTGACGGCTATCTAGTCTTTCATAAAATTCCTTTATATTTTCTAAATATTTTTTCCAGTCCACTTTATACTATTCCTTTAGTTTAAACCTGCGTTCTCATTACTTCCTGGTACGCTTCAATAACCTTATTTCTTATCTCCATCATCAATTCAAAACTGATAGATGCCTTCTCTACTGCCACCATAACATCCTGAATATTACTCACATCACCGCTAACCAATCGGTTGATGGATTCACCGGCTTCTTGCTGCAAATTGTTTACATCTGACATGAATCCCTTCAATGTTGAAAAAAAGTCTTCACTCCCGCTTGCTATCTTTTCAGGAACTTTAGGCGTTTGTTTGGGTAGTAAGATCGATTGTATACCATTTAATTTATCAACCATTTTAATTATCCTTTTACGTCTATTCTCTGACCGATGGGTAATTCTGGGTTACCACGTTTTCCAAGTCGGTCATAGGTTATTTCTTGTTTCTCCTCCAGGAACAATTGAGAGATTGCATCTTTTTCCGATGCTGAAAGAATCCGATTGCTTACCTCACTGAGTTCAAGTTTGACCTCTCCTTCATTAACATTTTCTTTTTGCTTTATAGGTTGGTTTTTTAAAACTTCCTTAAATGGTTCGACAGTTTGTTCTTTGATGGGTCGAACCGGTGAGTTATCAGGTATTTGATTTTGTAAATACGCTGAATGAATTTTCATTTTCTAACTCCCAAATAAAATGTTAATTGTTTATTCATTTGATTTAAATCTCCAACGCTTTCTTTGCCATCGCCTTGTTGGCTTCAAGGGCCGTGGCATTGGCTTCATAGGTTCTTGATGCAACAATCATATCCACCATTTCAGTTACCAGGTTGATATTGGGAAATTGAATATAACCCTCGACATCTGCATCCGGGTGATCCGGATCATATACGGTTCTGAATGCATTTTCCTGTACTTCTACAACTTGAGCGTCGACTATATTACCAGTGTTTGCACCTGACAAATTGATATGTGAAGTTCGAATATGTTTGGGATTCGTTACTGCCAATTTTTGATGTGTACGAAACAACACTTGCTGAAAAGTCCCTGTGTTTTTAGCGGTTTCCATTTTAACAATCTTTCTTCGGTATGGCTCGCCTTTTTCGGTCCTGGTTGTTTCGATATTCGCCAGATTGCTGGATATTGCGTCCATTCGTTTTCTTTGTGCACGCATTCCTAAAGCACTAATGTCGAAAGCGGATAATATCTTACGAATGCCCATATTTTTCTCCTTGATCTATTAACGGGATCTGCCTTGAATAGCCGATTTTAATCCTCTAAATTTTCTTGCCATTAATGTTGCCGAAGCTATGAAATGAATTTGATTCTTGGCTAAATCCGCCATTTCCATATCTATATCCACATTGTTAATTCCATTGTCCGAATCATTAGATTCATCAGTTATTATTTGCAGAGTAGCTTCTGTAAATCTTGATCTCCCAAGTTCAATATGCCGTGAATCAGTCCTTTTGCCTCTTATATGCACCGCTTGCATACTTTCCTGGAGCTTATCTTCAAACCCTACTTCTTTGCGCTGATAACCGGGAGTGCCAATGTTTGCTATATTACCGGAAATAGCTTCATGCCTTAAAGAAGCAGCTTTAAGGCTCTTATTTAAAAGTTGAATACCTGCCTTTTGAAATAATCTTTCCAGAATCATCTTATATTTAATTCCGCCATTTTATGAATCGTTTATAATTATTGCAGCTCATTCAGGCAAGCTTTATGCCAGAAAATGTTCAAGAATATTTTACTACCGTAACCTATTGTAAATATGATAATTAACTTGACGCACCCTATTATTATTGGTCTGATAAAAAAACGATTTTGAGGAAATTGTTACCGCAAATGTCCGGCAAGCTTTGCCGATTCAAGAAAGGATATTTATAGTAAAATTTGGATGGCTACCTGACTAAAACAAATTTTACAGGAATAGAAAAGTTTTCCCCACTAATTACGCAAATGTAGACACCATTGGCTAGCCTTCTGCTTTGATTATCATAACCATCCCATGGGAACTGGATCAATGTATCCCCTTTTTCATACCTGCCAAGTTGAATTTTATCGATTTTCAAGCCACCTTCGGTAAGAATGTATGCATCGAGCAAAGAAGTACTGGGAAGATTAATTCTCACTGAAAGATTGGAATGTTTATCAGAATTAAATGGATTTGGGAATATCCTCTTACTTTCACCCAATATCTGTTTTTCAATCAGGTAATAAAATGTCGATTTATCTAACCTGGATAATCGCTCGCTTAGATCCTCCGGAATCGAACCATTGGCTGCGACTAAAATAAATTCAGACAATCCCTGGATTAATCCTATTTGTCCCACCTGGCTTCCGGAAAATATATTGTGTTCGTATCCAGAACCACTTTCCGTGATAACGCCGGTTTGCCATATCTCCGGTTGGTCGTGTTGTTGCAAGGCAATATAAAATCCTGAAGTCTCAGGTTGAATGCGATAGTATTTCAAAGTTAAATAAACACTGGAATCGACAATTGTGGTATCTTCCTGGAAAGTGATTACCGGGTTGACTAAAATTTTAGGATAGTTCTCGGCCTCTTTAAAAAATTTTAGATCCGCGGCTCGATCATCTGTAAAATAATTCCAGATTGCAAATTCCGCAAATGCGGAGGCAAGGTTACTTCCATTTTCTTGTAAGGCTGAATTCATTGATTTCATACTATGGGAATTGGGTATGAGCTCCCAAGTTCGGCGAATAATATCTTCCGAATGAGCTTCTTGAATATATTTTAGAAATATTGAACTGCCATACTCGTGGCTGCCGTTCGAATATCCAACCGGAAAATTAGTACTAAGTTGAAAAGAGGATAAGTATTGATAATAGTCGTTAACATCATCAAAAATCCTATCCTCCATCCAGGTGGCAGACATTTCAAGGAAACCTGTATCCATGTCTCGAAAATGATAGCCTAACTGAACCACATGGAATAGTTCATGCGCAGCAGTGACTTGCATTCCGCTCAGCCCTTTTGAATAGAAGATGGATTCTTCATAATTATTGTCTAATATCATATAGGAAGTATAATCTGTATTGGGTGTCGAGGTGATTTCAGTTTCAAAAAATGTAAGTCCATAAAAACCTATATCCCGAAAGTACACGTCAATTTCAGGGCCATCTACCTCAAAATCTGATGGCGGTGGATTATAACCAAGCGTATCTATCAGGATGTGATAGCTGAACTCAAAACTACGAGCAGATTCTTCAATGTAATCCGGGACGCCTGTAGCGGTGATGTCACTATCGGAGACTGCATCAAATCCGGTTAATGCAAAATGTAGCTTAAATATCCCTTCCGGGCTTATATAAAAAAAGGGTAGATTCGGCCGGGCTAAATGAGGGGAAAAGAATCGCTGATCGGATTCATTCATTTTGCTAAAATTTGTCTGAATCTCTCTAAGAATGGTTGTACCACATTTAATGGGTACATCCGATTGGATTTGGAATTCTATCGGTAGTTTTTCAGGAGAAAAAAGGCGATAACCGTTTAAAACCGCATTTTCGACAACATTTACATCTCCCTGATTATTTACAATTTCAATATTTTTTTGCTGTGCAAATATAAACTGAAAGGAAAGTAGAATAACTAAAGTAGAAAGCAGGAACCGTTGAATTATAATCATATAAATTGCCTAAGTTTGAATATTCATTTTTGTCGAACGGCAAGTGAAATGGGAACACCAAAAAAGCCAAAGTTCTCACGAATTTTTTTTTCGAGAAACCGTTTGTAATTCGCCGCAATCGCCTTTGGCCGGTTGGTAAAAAGAGTAAAGACTGGCGGCGATGTAGCCACCTGGGTAATATAATGAACTTTGATTGGTTTCGTATCTTTTGTTAATGGTGGTTTTTCCCTTAATATTTCACTCAGTATTTCATTAATTTTTGAAGTGCTGATCCTTTTATTCCGTTCTTGACAAACTGAAAACGCCACTCGAATTACATCGTGTAACCTAAGGTTGTGTTTGCAGGATATCAACAAAATAGGTAAATAATCCAAATTGCCGAGTTGATTACGCAGATTTTTTTCATATGCACTTCCATCATTATTGCCCTTTTCTTTTAAGTCCCACTTATTAACCGCCAGAACCAACCCTTTCTTCCTGGTTATTGCTTCATTAATGATCAATTTATCCTGGTGCGTAATCCCATCCATGGCATCTATCAAGACAATTGTAACGTCGCTGCGGTCAATGCTCCTCAATGCCCGGACAACGCTGTAATATTCTATATTGTCGCTGACCTGAGCTTTTTTTCGAAGACCGGCTGTATCTATTAACACAACCTCTGAACCAAAATATGTATAATAAGAGTCAATCGAATCCCTGGTGGTTCCTGGTATATCGGAAACCAGGAGTTTCTCTTTATTCAACAAAGCATTCACGAAGGTAGATTTACCGACATTTGGCTTGCCAACAATTGCTAGGTGAATTGTTTCTTTTTCTTTTGCACTAACAGTTTTGTCAGGAAGTAATTCAACCATCATATCTAATAAATCTCCGGTTCGACGCCCGCTTTCCGCCGATACCGGCAATGGGTCTCCAAATCCCAGGCTATAAAAATCGTAAATAGAATATTCCAATTTTTCATTGTCGGCTTTATTAACGACCAGAATCGTTTTTCGATCGGCTTTGATCAATAAGCGGGCAATCTCTTGGTCTACCGGTGTAATGCCGGAAATGGCATCTGTGACAAACACCAGCACGTCCGCATCCACAACCGCTTGTTGGACGTGTTCCCGAATCCCTTCAATATACACATCACCGTCCCCGGGGAGGTAGCCACCGGTATCTTCGACCATAAAAGAGGCGCCATTCCATTCGACTAAGCTTTCATTTCGATCTCTTGTAATACCCGGTTGGTCATCTACTATTGCCAATCGCTTTTTTATCAATCGGTTAAATAGCGTAGATTTCCCAACATTGGGGCGGCCGACAATGACTACTCTTGCTATTTTTTTGTTCGATTTAGACATTTAACACTATCATCCAAAACTGTTCTCAAAACGCTTAATTTATAGATAAAGTTCATTCATAACAAATTAATCTTTTTACACATATACAAAAGGCCCTTTATCAGGCCTTATTAGGATTAGCAAAATAGTTATTTTTTTTAAACATAATTTTCTTCTTAATGAATACGCCCTATTTATTTAACCTGATCTATTCATAAACCTTATCACTGTCATCCAGGATGGATCTATTTAACCCTTTATTCTATACTTACTTTTGAGCTTTTTCGATCATATCAAACAAGATACTTTCAGGATGACAACTAAGATGAATTTATGCTTAAAACTGCAATTCATGAATTATCCAGGTTAATCAATCAACAATAAAACTCTGCATCTTTCAAAGAAATTTTTATTTAGGGCTGACCCATGAATGATTCTTGCATCTTCATTTGAAAGTATAATATCGGAACCATAATTCCCCTCCACTCCGGTAGCTGTAACGAACAATGGATTATCTTTAACCCTGTTATCTTCTTTTAAATCAGATTCATTTAAAGTATAACCAACCAATCCAATTTCAACAGCATACCTGCGGTTTGCGAATCCTATGTTGTAAATCTCCTGCCCAGCTTGATTGAAAATCCGTGGAGCCAAAGCAGGATTAAATCCATAACCACGAACATCGATAATTAAACCGGTGTATGAATACCTTTCATTATTTTCCAAACCGCTCCATGGCGCTATTAATTGAATGCCATCCGGAACAGGTTTACCCTCCGGCCAGTATTGCCCACAAACCGGACAAAGTGGTTTATCCGGAACAATAATCTCACCCTTTTCAGATTTATTAACCAGAAGCAAGTCTGATAAAGCGCCGTACATCGGAAAACTAATACTAACCTCGATTTCTCCTGTTTCCAGACTTTGAATATCCTCAACCGTATAATGTCTGACAATAAGTTCCAATCTCTTCTTAAGCTTGTCACTTTCTGCTAGAAGATCACTGGCTTTCAACTCGCCATGGATCCTGACAACCCGGATAATCCTGAGTAAATTTTGGTAGGCATCTTTTTTCGCCTTTTCGATGGTCTGTGCTCGCCTTACGGAAAGGCCGTGAGACGTATCGGGAAAAGCTTTGCCTTTTGCACGAATAATTTGATCTGACCAATTAATGGTCCCCATCTGCGAAATGATTTCTTCAACATCTTGAGCGGTTAAGAAAGTAGCAGCAATAAGGACAAATCCAATGGCAATAAAGAATATTTTGTATGATTTCATGATTATTATTGTTTTATTTTTTGATCATTAATTTATGAACAGTTTATTATTAAGACAATTTTGAAGCGACAATCAAACTAATTTAATCAAAAGAGAGAGGAATTGAAAGGAAAAACTTTCGATGATTTGTTAGAGCGAGCGACGGGGATCGAACCCGCGACATCTAGCTTGGGAAGCTAGTACTCTACCAACTGAGTTACGCTCGCTTAAGTAATTGCTAATTTTATTTATGATTTGTATAACTATTTTTTCTCTTTGTACTTCTTATCCACTTGCAAATCATCGTCCCTAAAATTAGTTAAAGAATATTCAATTAATTCCGTCCGATAAGAAAACGATGGCTGTGGTCCTTTCGGTCCTTTGTTCTTTTTCTTTAAAAGACCCCTGGCAAATCGGCCCAGGGATTTCTTTACATCGGTGTCATCTGTTTCCTGATTATCCATATTTTGGTTTTCGCCCTCGAGTTTTGGGCGAATATTAAAGTATTTTCCATCGATTATAACAGGATATCCTTTTAATTTTTCCATTTCTTTGACTAGTTTTGGATTTGGCGGTTTGGATTCTTTCTCCTCTTTCTTAAATTTGCCTAAGAGAGAAAGCCAGTTGGTGCCCAGAATATCATCATACATCTGGTCGGCATCCATTCCCATAGCTTTCAAATGAGCTTTGGTGAATTCCATTTCTTCTTCTTTTGCTTGATTTAGCTCATCGGTGAATTCTGTCATCCATAAAATCGTAGATAAGCTGTCTATTCCTCTTTGGCCGGTTCGAGTATCTTCCCATTCTGTCAGCACAAGGAGAATAAATTTCTGACACGGAAATTTGTTTATTTCCTTTTTCTCACCGGTATCATCCACCCGAAATTCGCTGCGGATGATCTTTACCTGGTCGTTACTCTTGTATTCCATACTCTCTGGTTTATTTTTATCCATATTCCCCTTCTCTCCTCCCGCTACTACCGGCCACTCTATTTTTTCGATAGGGCTAACGGTGTATTCCTTTTTTTTGTGATTCAAGCTGTATCGCAATAATTCAGACAAGTTTAGAATTTCTCCCGAATTGCCTTTTTTGATGAATTTACCAACCAGCTTTCCGGCTATACCCTTTCCCTTAAAATTACTTTTAGTATCTGTTCGTTTTATGGTTTTGGAGATTTTAGCCTTCACTTCAATTGTATAGGTACCAAACTTATTAAATTCAACTTTGGATTTAGTCTTCTTCTTTACATCTGCAAAAGAGTATCCAGTGAAGATTGAAAAGATAATGAATATGAATAAAAGCTTTTTCATAGTATATCTCCTTCTTTATAAAATTGATTGAGTTTGCTCTATTAAATATTGATTTTCGTGGATGTCTAAATGAATGTAAGCAATTATTTTTCCTGAGCAAATTATTTTTGAAAATATTTAAGACCTGTGATTTTTTCGGTTGAATTGCACTATGGATTATTATACCGCCTTTGAATTTGAATCAAAGTTTTTCGACGATTTGTGGGATAAAATACAGCAAAATGAACATGACACTTCAAATTTTTTTATTTTTTAAATGTAAACCTTCCAACCGGAATGCTCGTCTAATCACTCAAAATGAAAAAATCAATCCCTAATAATATCATCAAAGGAAAATCCAGCCATGAAAAACCGAAAATACCTATCTTTATTGTTGTGTCTTTGTTTTTTGTTTGTCGCAAGTAATGGTATTTATGCTCAACAAATTCTTAAGACTGATTCTTTTGAACTCAGAATCGAAAAAGATTTTTTAAAAGTAATCCAGGATGGTAAAACCAATACTTATTCAAATGGATCGGAAGAGTATGCATTTTGGATGGATAAATTCAACACTATTGAAGCAAAGGATAAATTTCGTGACCAGGAAGAATCTCCAAGGGATCAAATGGAACAAGCAAGGGATCACCGAGAATCCAGCCTGGAACACATGGAACGAGCCAGGGATCACCAAGAAGGTATGAGTGAACATCAGGAAAGAATTCATGAACATGAAGAATCTTTACGAGACCATTTTGAAGAAGCCAGGGATAAATTCGAAACTATTCGAGATCGGTTTGTAGAAGCCAGAGATGAAAAAGAATCTTTACGAGACTATTATGAAGAAGCCAGGGATAAATTCAAAACTGATCGAGACTATTTTGAAGAAGCCAGGGATGAAAAAGAAACACAAAGGGATCATTTTGAAGTGATGAGAGACCGGATAGAATCTTTGCAAGAAGAGATTGAAAGGGTTCGAGAAAAAAAGAAAATATCAGCAATTGTTAAGTGAGTTTGCGAATGTGGATGCAGGTTCGCATTTTGTAATTCAGTCTGAATAACCTTCTGCATTGAGAATTGAAAATCAACAATTTAAAACTAACATCTTCGTTTAATTATTTGTTTTTATTTAATCTCTGCGATCCTGCGTTGAATATTTTCAGTTAAACAATCTCACTCCCCCACTGCAACCAAATGATTCTGGGTTCTGAAATATAGGACGCCTGCCGAAATTGCCGGCGTTGCCATGCATATCTCGTCCATCGGATTTATCGCAAGCACTTTGAACTCAGGACCTGCCTGGAGCACGTAAATATCGCCATACTCACTGGTAAAATAGAGCTTACCATTCGCTGCTACCGGGGAAGCGCTAAAACCGGTTTTTCCACTGCCAATACGTTCTTGATAAATCATCTCCCCTGTTTTTGCGTTGTAGCATTTTAATACTCCGTTATTCCGGCTGCTGTAAATATAATTTCCATAAACCAGGGGCGTTTGCATATAAGCGCCATTTCGTTGTACACTCCAGGCAATATAATCGTTTGAGCTGGCATCGTCATTTAAAGAGATATCGCCGCTTGCATTCAACCGAATGGCATACATTGGCGCTGCCCTCCCATGCGCATTGGTGATAAAAATCAGGTCATGGGCAATGACGGGTGTCGGTATCGGAATATCTCCACCGCCGACGAGTTTCCACAGTTCTTTGCCACTATTTAAATCATAACCACCGATATGCTTATAGCCGTTCACGATAACCTGTGATCGTTGTGGTGAAATATGAATAGTTGGAGTTCCCCAGGTAGGAACCTCATCGCGTCCGGTGCGCCAAAGCTCGTCGCCGGTTTTTATATCAAATGCTGCAATAAACGAATTTTTTTGAACATCACATTGTACAATCACCCTATCTTTATAAATTACAGGAGAACTGGCAAAGCCCCATTGAGCTTTTGGAGATTTGTAATAACCGGAATCCAGCAAACCAAGGTCTTTGTGCCAAAGCTGTTTCCCATCCATCGTGTAACAGAATAAACCTTCGGAACCAAAGAATGTGACAATATAGCGCCCATCTGTTGCCGGTGTTGAATTTGAATGGGTGGCTTTAGTATGCCGCTTAACTCTCGGCACTCCTTCATATCCTAAATTCTGCCAGACAATTTCCCCGCTATTTTTATTAATCGCATAAATTTTCCATTTGTGAATCGTTTCGTCTTCAACCGAGGCAATATTTCCATATAATCCAACTTTTAATTGTGGATTGTCTTTCCCGCTAATTGTTGTTGTGACATAGATTTGATCTCCCCAAATAATAGGACTGGAATGGCCGAGACCTTCAACCGGAACTTTCCATTTAATATTTTCGGATTTCTCTACATTCCAGGTTGTGGGAGTCGAGTAATTTTCGGCAATACCACTGGCATTCATACCACGGAAACTCGGCCAATTGACGCCATCCGAACTGATTTTTGTGTCCTGGGCAATTAAATTAGTTGCTAAAAGGATAGTGGTTAAAAACAATAAAAAGTAAATTTTGTTATTCACAATTTTTTTACTCACAATCAACTCCTTTTACCTGGTGAGAAAATATTTATTGGTACGTACTAAACGAGTCTGAAGTTATTTTTTTATCTTGCGTTCATAAAAGCAAATTGGTATTATAGAAAATCATTCCAATTAAAAATTATTCTTCTGCCAAAAATTAAGGCAATAATTGGTGTGAAGCAATAATAAAAAAGCAATGTTTTATAGATTTTGATGATTCAAAAACTCAAAAGGAGTAAACAGTAGAATGCAAAAACCATCCTATCTCAATATAGTAATCGTAGTAATTATTTTGATTCTGTGTTCAAATAATACCGTTATTTCTCAGACGTTTCGTCAAACACAGAAAGATTCCTATACCCGCTATGAATTGCTGGATCCTGAATCCAACAGCTTCCGAATTTATTATGATGTAAGCGCAACCACAGCTGGTGCAAATTATTACTTCAATTCTATTCGCCAGGGCAGCGAAGCCATCGTGCATGGTGTTTCTGATTTGATGTCCGGAGTAAATTTAAAATGGGACGTTGTGGATGGTGCAACAGCTAAAAGTAGCGGCCACGAAACAGCCAATCCGGAAAGGCATTATATCAGGATTAAACTTCCTCGCCCGGTTCCTGAAGGCGGAGAGGTTCGACTACGGATAGACAAGACTTATAAGGATAAAAAAAGTTATTACATTGATAATAATAATAGTATTGTATTTTCCAGATCTTTGGGCATAAAGCGTAATTCGGTTGTATTGCCTTCTGGTTATGAATTGATTACTTGTAACTATCCCTCCCAGGTTCGCACCGAATCAGATGGCCGGATTCGAATTAGTTTTATGAACCGGGGACCGGCATCTGTTCCTTTTACCGTAAGTGCCCGTCTCCTGCCTCGACGAATAAATAAAGTCAGTGAAGTTCAGCACGAAACCAGGCAAGAATCAGCTACAAATATAAGTCAAACCAGGTCAGTTGCCTCATCTGCCAGACTCGATTACACCTTCAGCGAACGAGCCTTCCAGGATCGTGAGATTGTCTATTTTCTAAAACAACCCGAATCACATTCTTTCTTTCTATATCATGATTATACCGAATCCCGGCAAGGGGTTGACAAATATCTAAATATAGTACGCAAAGGCAGCAAAGCATCCGAGCCGTCTGCATTCATTCTAGATACCGGACAAGAACTTAAAGTTGAAAAATATACCGGAAAACAGATCAAAGAACAGGGCATTGAAATAGGACGCGAAGTCGATCTCGAGACCGAGGTTGTTATCATCTGGTTTGATCCGGTAAAAAAAGGACAGTCCGTCAGGTTGCGGATTTCAGAAACTTACACTGATCCAAATCGCTACTTGTTATTGGGAGACGAGCTTATTTGGGATCGAAGTTTTGGCCGGCCGAGAAACAGTGTAATCCTTCCCGAAGGTTGGTACGTAACGACCAATTCCATTCCTGCCATAATAAGTGAAACAGATGATGGTAAGATTCGCCTTTATTATGTCAACGACAGGCCTGGAAATATCGATGTCCTTATCAAGGCAAAACGCAGATGAGAGAAAAACTCTTATTCGCTATCCTGATTTAAGTTCATAATATTTAACTGGTTATTTAGTATCCATAGGCGTTTTTAATAGAGCAAGTTTTTTTCATTTTTTCATCGATCCTTAAAATTTAGAAAAATTACTACCATCTTTCCTTGCTCAGGACTCTAATTATTTTTACATTCAGGTTCGTTTTTTTGAGGTTTACTTTTTTGGATCTCTCTATGATTTGTCAGTTGAATGATTCTCTAGTCATGAGTAATAATTGCAAGGGATAGCAATGAAAATAAAAGCGATTCTCAACCTTTTACTAGCTGCTTTTTTTCTAACTTCCACTGTCACGGTTTTCGGACAGAGCACAACAGCGATGATATCTGGCTGCTCACCAAAACCATTTTAAGCGAGGGTGTAACTTTAGGGAAGAAAAAAAAATTGGATCGAGCCATAGAGAAATTTAATGAGGCCTCCGGATATTGGCAATCCAACCATATAACATCGTTGTATACAATTATACTCGATGACGTCAAAGCGGATAAATTAAAAAAAAATACAGCGAGGGATATTTTTAAAGCCATTGAGCAGGTCAATAAAAGTGAATCTAAAAAGGCTTCTAAGACAATCAGTAAGGTCGCAAAAAAGAACAAAGCCTATTTTCCTGCTTTCATTATTCAAGGAGACATCTTTTCCAACTGGGATAAAAATGAAGAGGCCGAAGAAGCTTTCACAAAGGCAATTTCTCTGGAGGTTCATTCAGCCTTGCCTAATGTTTTCCGGGGAAAGTTCTACGCAAAAACAGATCGAGTAGATCTGGCTATCCTGGATTTTACTGAAGCCATAAGTCGTGATTCTTCCTACACTCTCAGTTTTTTTGAAAGGGGATTTATCAACACCTTAAACAGAAACTATGATGAAGCAATCCAAGATTTTGATATAGTTAATCAGCTTAATCCGGAATGGGCAAAGAGCACTATTGTCTTCGAAGCCTTTCACAATCGTGGTATCGAAAGAATACAGAAGAAAGCCTATCATAAAGCTGTGGAAGATTTCAATCGAGCCATTGAAATCAACCCGGATTACCTGAACGCATATTTGAATCGTGGCCGTGCTTATAAAAATCTAAAAAAATATTCTACAGCTCTTAAAGATTTTAGCTACATTATAAAAACAAACCCTAAATCTATGGAAGCTTTCTATCAACGGGCCATGATCCACTATGGCCGCAGAAATTACGTTAAAGCTGAACAAGATTTGCAATCGGCATTAACATTAGATCCGGGGGATAAGGATCTGCATTTCAAATTAGGCGAGAGTTATTTCTACTCAGGCAAGTACAGCAAGGCAATTCAACATTTTGATAGAGTCATAAAGATTGATAACCGGGATCTCTGGGCTTATTATCGAAAGGGTTTTAGCCATAAAAGTTTACGTCAATCCAAACAAGCAATTCGTGCTTTTGAGGTCTTTTTGGACCTCGCCCCTAAGCAACACAGAAGGCAAATCTTAAGCGTAAAAACAGAGATCAAAAAACTTAAAAAACAGATTTAGCGCTCTACCCGTTCTGCCGGAAACATTATAGAAATTATCCGCATTGGATAATCTCGCAATTCTGTCCTTTTTTTATTGAGAAATGATTTGAAATTTTTTATCCGTTTTCAATATTCCGGTTTGTTATTCTACTTGATATGACAAAG
>JADFJB010000003.1:92500-93879 GCA_022566355.1 candidate division KSB1 bacterium | reverse complement strand
CGGGACCCGGCGATGCACGACTGCCCCCCCGAGTGAAAAATCGCGAACATGGCGCCGGCGACGGCGCGATCGATGTCGGCATCACCAAAGACGATGTTGGCGGACTTGCCACCGAGTTCCAGCACCACGGGTGCCAGCCGTCTGGAGCAGGCCTCTGCGATTGCGCGACCGGCGACACCCCCACCGGTAAACGAAACCATGTTCACATCAGCGTGTCCCACGATCGCAGCGCCGACGTCACCGCCACCGCCGCCCGCTCCGGCTTGCAGCCGACGGCGAAGGCGTTGGGCGAGCTTTCGTCGATGATGTAGATGGCCGGGACCCGGCCCAGCCCGGACGCGAAAGTGGTGGTCAACGTCGTCGAGGAGCGTATCAGACTCAATATCTGTTCGTGCGTCTGTCATGAGGCAGCGTCGTCCTTCTCTGTATGGCAGCCCCAACGAATGGCGTTCTCGATATGTTCGGGGATCTTGAATGTGATCCATCCGAATTTCTGATGGTTCAGAATGCGTTGGAGTATGAACGCTAAATCGAAAGCATGCTGGCCCTTGGCAGCTTTGATGGCACGAAGACAGTATGAAGCGAAACGGGAAACACGCCGCTCGATCTGGTCAGGTATCGCGTTCAACGCCTGGTTCTCGTCTTCATTCAGCAGATCGCGCAGCTCTTCTTCGTCTCCAGTCTTGACAAACCTCCGAAGGTGCTCAGCGCTAGCGCCTGTCCCAGTGATGATGATCCGTGTTTCGGAGTTCATCTCCGCGAGATCGTATTCGAGAGTCTTCTTTCCATGAAAGATGGAAATCTTCTTGTCGTTGCCGCATAGATCGACAAGGCGCCGGATAACGCCCGATGTGGCCTTGTATTCTTACTTGTCCGACTCCTGATCCCCCATATAGGGGAAGCACGCCTTCCACCTTGCGCTCGTTTTATTCCGCTCCTTCCGCGAGGGAATTCACCTAATAGAGGCACCCCTTCTCCCGAAGTTACGGGGTCATTTTGCCTAGTTCCTTAACCAGAGCTATCTCGAGCACCTTAGGATTTTCTCCACGCCTACGTGTGTCCGTTTACGGTACGGTCACCTTCAAATCTTGCCACCCGAGGCTTTTCTTGGCAGTATGATTAGGGTCAGTTTGTGGGCTAGGCCCTCCCATTCGCATCTCGAAGTTGGCCTCACGGATTTGCCAATGAGACCCTCCTACTTGCTTAGACCAGGACATCCAACACCTGGCTAACCTTTCACTCCTGCGTCACCCCATGACTCCAGATCCGAAGATCATTGATTTGACGGTGGTACGGGAATATTTAACCCGTTTCCCATCGCCTACGCCTTTCGGCCTCGCCTTAGGGGCCGACTAACCCTGAGCAGATTAACTTTACTC